>CANGOF010000167.1 GCA_947455515.1 Flavobacteriia bacterium | reverse complement strand
ATGTGTACACCAAGAACTTCATCGGTTGTTTTGTCTGCTAAAACTTTGATGAAACCTGCTGTATCCATACTTGCTCTCGCTCTTCCTAATGCTTTGATTGGAAAATTACCAACTTTGAATTCAATATTTGCTGCTTTTAATTCTTCTTCGGTTTTACCAACTGCCGCAACTTCAGGCCATGTGTATACTACTCCAGGAATTAAGTTGTAATTGATATGAGGTTTTTGTCCAGCGATTAATTCAGCTACATAAACACCTTCTTCTTCAGCTTTATGTGCTAACATTGCTCCACGAACAACATCGCCAATCGCATAAATATTTGGAACAGCTGTTTGAAGATGATCATTTACTTCTATTTGACCTCTATTATTCACTGATAACCCTGCATTTTCTAAACCTAAACCAGATGTAAAAGCTTTTCTTCCAACCGCTACTAAACAATAGTCAGCTTCAAAAGTTACTTCTTCCCCTTTTTTATTTAATGCTTTAAGAGTAACAGAATTCCCATTATTAACAACACCTTGAACTTTGTGTTCCATGTGAAATTTGAATCCTTCTTTCTTTAGAACCTTTGTCAATTCTTTTCCTAAGGATTTATCCATAGTTGGAATAATTGAATCAGCAAATTCGATTACTTGAATTTCTGTCCCTAATCTACCATATACTGAACCTAATTCTAAACCAATAACACCACCACCGATAACTAACATCTTTTTAGGGATTTCAGTCATTTTTAGAGCTTCAGTGGAAGTAATTATACGTTTTTTATCTGGTTCCATTCCTAGGAAAAAGTTCGGTTTAGAACCTGTTGCGATAATAGAATATTTAGCTTCAATAATTTCTTCTTTACCTTCAGAATCTTTAATCGAAATTTTAGTGTTTGAAACAAAAGAACCAGTACCATGAAGTACAGTTACTTTGTTTTTATCCATTAAAAATTTGATTCCACTGCACGTTTGACTAATAACTTCTTCCTTACGTTTTACCATTTGATTGATGTCGGCAGTTAGATTTTCTAATCCGATTCCATGAGTAGCAAAGGTATGTTTTGCATTATGAAAATGTTCAGAGGAGTCTAATAATGCTTTTGAAGGAATACAACCTACATTTAAGCAAGTCCCTCCTAATGTATCGTATTTTTCTATTAATGCTGTTTTAAAACCTAATTGTGCGCAACGTATTGCAGCAACATATCCACCAGGTCCAGATCCAATAATGGCAACGTCGTATGAACTCATCGTAATTGAAATTTAAAAATGCAAAGTTAGAATTTATGTTTGTTAATAAAGGCTAGTTTGTGACAAAATTCAGTCTTCTTTCATTTTTTTAATCAATTTCAGTAAGGTATTTGACCGTTGTTCTAAATTTTTCCTCAAATTTTCGATTCTCAGGAAGATGTAGAAGACTAAAATTGTTTTTAAAGTCTTGTAAATAGTGACTTGTAGCAATTTTTAATGTAAAAACAGAAAATTCAAAAAAATGAACAGAAAAGTCATTTTTTTATGATTTTTTCACAAAAATCAAGTTTTAGATCAAAATATTCTAGATTTCTTAAATACTTGGATTTTGATGTAGTTGAATTCTATAAAATTCACCATTTATTTTGTTGGTAGATTGTTAATTAAAAAATAATAGATTGTAATCTAATTTAAAACTTTAGATTAATTAGATTAATTAACAAGTTATCAAAAATTTAATGTTAATAAAGTGTAGTTTTTATTAATATTTAATCCTATAACTCAAAAATATGTTTTTCAGCATGATAGGAAGATCTTACTAAAGGTCCACTTTCTACGTACCTAAATCCCATTTTTAACCCTAATTCTTTGTATTCTTCGAAACGTTCTGGTGTTATAAATTCGACAACTGGAAGATGTTTCGGTGTAGGTTGTAAGTACTGACCTAGAGTTAAAATATCAACTTGAACACTTCTTAAATCTTCCATTGTTTCGATAACTTCTTCATGTGTTTCACCTAGTCCTAACATAACTCCAGATTTGGTACGCATACCACCTTTTTTCAAACGAAATAAGACTTCTAAACTTCTATCGTATTTCGCTTGAATTCGTACTTGTTTCGTTAAACGACGTACAGTTTCTAAATTATGGGATACAATTTCTGGAGCAACATCTATAATTAACTGAAGATTCTCCCATTTTCCCATGAAATCTGGAATTAAGGTCTCCAATGTTGTGCCTGGTGATTCTTTTCGAATAGCATTAACTGTTGCTGCCCATATTTCAGATCCACCATCTTTTAAATCATCACGATCCACAGAGGTAATAACAGCATGTTTTACACCCATCGTTTTCACGCTATGCGCAACGCGACTAGGCTCTAATAAATCAGCTGCTAATGGTTTACCTGTTTGAACGGCACAAAATCCACAGCTTCTAGTACAGATATTGCCTAAAATCATAAAGGTTGCAGTACCTTCTCCCCAACATTCTCCCATGTTCGGACAACTACCGCTCTCACATATAGTGTGTAATTTATGCTCATCAACTAAAGCACGAACTTTTTTGTAATTTTCACCAATCGGTAATTTTACACGTAACCAACTTGGTTTTTTGATTCGAATTGGTTGGTCGTCCTTGTTGATAATCTCGCTCATTTGTACAACTATTTATACAAAGATAAAGCAAGTAAAAACGCGATAATGGAGATATTCGAACAGTTAATAAGATCAAATTGTTGATATGTCTTATTCTTTTGCTCCGTGACTTTTTGCAATCTCGATCCAATGATCGGATAATTCGCTTGGATTTGCACCTATTGCTTTAGCTAAAAATAATGCGACAGCCATTATCTCGATGGAAGCGTTACTTAATTCCGGAATGGTTTTAAGATTTTCATATTTCTCTTGTGCTTTGACTTGTATTAATTCATTATGAATTTCAGTGAATTCTTTTGCATGCAATGTTTGGTAAATTTCAGGCAGCATAATTGTATCGATCCAATCATTTCCAATAAATGAAACAAGGCTTTCAATATCTAATTCACCTAGTTCTCTCCATTTTTTTAATGTTTCCGTCTCTTTTGAAGATGCTAATTGGGT
>CANGOF010000166.1 GCA_947455515.1 Flavobacteriia bacterium | reverse complement strand
CTGTGAGAAGTACATTCACGCAAACGGTTTAGTAGAAGAAGTAAATGCGAAAATTAAAACAATTTACAAAGCGAAAAATACGGAACGTCCACGTTACCAAGGGGAATTACCTGAAGGAAATGATGGATTAGGATTATTCCTTTTAGGTGTAACTGGTGACCAAGTATTACCTGCAGTTGTTTACGCGAAAATCAAAGCGGATACCTTGGCACAAGTACGTGGAACGGTTCAAGCAGATATATTAAAAGAAGATCAAGCACAAAACACCTGTATTTTCTCTACAGAATTCGCATTGCGTTTGATGGGGGATGTACAAGCGTATTTCATCGATCAAAAAGTACGTAATTTCTATTCGGTATCGATTTCTGGTTACCACATTGCAGAAGCGGGGGCAAACCCAATTTCGCAGTTGGCATTTACCTTGGCAAATGGATTTACGTTTGTAGAGTATTACTTAAGTAGAGGTATGGATATTAACGATTTCGGACCAAACTTATCGTTCTTTTTCTCTAATGGTATCGATCCAGAATATGCGGTGATTGGTCGTGTTTCTAGAAGAATTTGGGCGAAAGCAATGGCGAAAAAATACGGAGCGAATCCTAGAGCACAAATGTTGAAATACCACATCCAAACTTCTGGTCGTTCGTTACACGCACAAGAAATTGATTTCAATGACATCCGTACAACGCTTCAAGCCTTGTATGCGATTTACGATAACTGTAATTCCTTACATACGAATGCGTATGACGAAGCGATTACAACTCCTACAGAAGAGTCTGTACGACGTGCGATGGCGATTCAGTTGATTATCAACCGCGAGTTAGGTCTAGCGAAAAACGAAAATCCATTGCAAGGTAGTTTTATCATTGAAGAATTGACAGATTTAGTCGAAGAAGCAGTATTAGCTGAATTTGATCGTATTACGGAACGCGGAGGCGTACTAGGAGCTATGGAAACGATGTACCAACGTTCAAAAATTCAAGAAGAATCGTTGTACTACGAAACATTGAAACATACGGGAGAATATCCAATTATTGGTGTAAATACCTTCTTGAGTTCAAAAGGTTCACCAACGATCATTCCAAGTGAAGTTATCCGTGCGACAGAAGAAGAAAAGCAATACCAGATTTCGATGTTGAATGCCTTACATGACTTCAAAAAAGACGATACTGCAAAAACAATTCGCGATGTACAGTTAGCGGCAATTCACAACAAAAATGTATTTGAGACTTTGATGGAGGCATGTAAACATTCTTCGTTGGGTCAAATAACAAATGCCTTGTTTGAAGTGGGTGGTCAGTACAGAAGAAACATGTAGTTTTCTAATTCTCTCGAGGATCCCGAAAGCTTTCGGGAGAGGGAGGTGACCTATTTACACATTATGATAAAATTTAAACAACTCTTCAAAAACAAACCGTTCTTAGGTTACCTACTTCTCGTGGTTTCCTTTTCTTTGCTGTTTATTTTTGTTGAGTTGAATAATGGTAAGTTGTTTACCAACGACTTCTTGGTGTATTTCGAAGCGACGAATGATTTTTTTAAAGGAAATAATCCGTATAAACATTCGTACGGTTTGGATACAGGCTATTTTAAATATGCCCCTACAACACTCGTGTTTTTTGCACCTTATGTGTTGTTGACCTTTGGTAAAATGAAATTTTTACACCTGTTTGTATTGGTGTTTTCATTGGGGATATCTTTACCACTATGGAAAAAACTCTTGGAAGAACAATTAGGTGTGATTCGAAAACAATTTTTATTTCTGTTTTTATCTTTTTTGGTGATTACGATTCATATTACTAGAGAGTTACATTTAGGAAATGTGAACCTTGTTTTATTGTTTTTATTTGTATTAGGCGCTTTTTTTGCATACAAAGAAAAATTACTGCTTTCAACATTGTTTTGGGCAGTGATGATTGTGTTAAAGCCAATTATGATACTCATTTGTCTTCCCATGTTGTTCTTAGGTAAATGGAAAGAAATTCTCTATTTAATAGCATTTGGAGCGCTGAGTTTTCTGTTGCCTTTAGCAGTGTTTGGATGGACTAAGAATCTGAACCTTTGGGTAGGATGGTTTAGTGCCTTATCTGCACATGGAGAATATTTAACCAGTCCACAGTCGCTACAATATTTGGTGCACACGTATTTTGGTTTAAAACCTTCGTGGTTGTATTCATTCATTGGTTTGGGATTGTTAATCCTCTTTTTGGTGGTCAAAATGAAAGGGAAGGAAGTTACTACTTTGAATTACTTGTTTTTCCTTTCTTTGTTTATGGCTTTTACCCCTAATTTTTTCATTACGGATAGTCAACATTTTTTGCTGTCAATTCCGTTAATCATGTTTTTACTTTACCGATCTTTTCAAACGCAAAATTGGAAATATTGGCTGCTTTTTTCACTAGGAATGTTCCTGTTTTCTTTTGATTCTATGGACTTATGGGGAAGAGATTTGTCTACTTGGTTTACACAAATTGGAATATTAGGTCTAGGAAATTTAGTTTTTATCGTCTCTTCTCTGTATGTTTGGGGTCAACTTCAATCAGAGAATGTTACACCACATCATTTATAGACATGCAAATTCAGAGGCACCTTGGGTAGTTTTTATCCATGGAGCAGGTGGGAGTTCGACCATTTGGTTCAAACAAATCAATGCATTTCGTAAAGAGTACAACTTATTATTGATTGATTTACGCGGACATGGACGCACGAAAGTCGATGATGAGGTCAATAAACAATTGGTCTATTCGTTTCCTTCCATTGCTCAAGAAGTATATGATGTATTGGATTACAACAAAATTGATCGTGCCCATTTTGTAGGGGTTTCACTTGGAACCATACTCATTCGTCAATTGGTAGAATTAGATCCTTCGCGAATCAATTCCATGGTCATGTCGGGTGCGATTATCAGTCTGACAAATTTCTCTCGCTTTTTAATAATCGTTGGAAACACCCTTAAAAAAGTGGTTCCTTTCATGTTTTTATATACGCTGTTTGCTGTAATCATCTTACCGCGAAGAAACCATGCGAAATCGCGTGCAGTGTTTATTCACGAAGCGAAAAAGATGAAAAAATCAGAGTTTATTCGCTGGTTTGGAATCACACGTTACTTGGATAGTCTATTAAAACGTTTTCAGAAAGAACCACATGGCTTACCGAATTTATTCATTTCTGGGAG
>CANGOF010000165.1 GCA_947455515.1 Flavobacteriia bacterium | reverse complement strand
ATTGCTTCTTCTGTCAAGGAAGAAATCCATAAACGTTTGATTGGAACATTGCATTTTGCTTTCAATAATACCCAACGTTGAATTAATTCTCCCTCTTGCCCGGCATCCCCACAGTTTATAACCTCTGTACAGTTTTGCACCAAACGTTCTATGGTATGAAATTGTTTTTTGGAGGATTGTTGGTCGATGAGTTTGATCCCAAAGCTCGAAGGAACCATTGGTAAATCTTCCAAGCGCCAGAATTTCCATTTTTCGGTATAATCTTGTGGTTCTTTAAGCGTACATAAGTGTCCGAAGGTCCACGTGACTTGATACCCATTTCCTTCCATATAGCCGTCCTTCGCCTGTGTAGCGCCGATTATTTTGGCGATATCACGTGCGACACTTGGTTTCTCTGCTATACAAACAATCATAGGAAATTATTGGGAGAGCGAAGATAATCATTCCACATTAAATGCTGGTCTCATTAATGAAATTTCCGCTCTTGAAATACCAATTGCTTTTGCTTCTATTTCCCAAGTACGAACAACAGATATTAACTCATCAATAATTTCATTCATTTCATTAGCATTTAATTGAAAGTAAGGACCTACAGATTGAGCTAATTCAATATCAAGCGCATTATTATTTATATCTATGTTTAATGCCAGACCATTTTTATCAATAGATGGATTAATGTCAAAAGCAGGAGATAAAGTCCATTGGTTATTAATCAATAAAAAACCATGATTTCGCAGGTGGTCATCCGTATTTGAGATTAAAATATTGAATACTATTCTTCTCCAAAGTTGATGAAGGACAACCTTGTTATTTTGTAGATTATACTGAATAAACTCCGCAACATCTAAATAACTAGCCTGTTTATCTTTTAACGTAGATTCATTATTTCCCGTCATCGTCATTGCAGAAGCAAAATGAATTCGTTGTGATTTTTCTCTATCAAATCTTTTCGTGAAAAAAGTATGCTGTTTCCCTAGAATTATTTCAGCTTTCGATTCAGACATCGGAATACCTGCTTTTGTTGCTAGACGATAAGCTACATATTCCCAAGCACCTTTATTGATTGTATCTAATTTAGAAGGAAACTTTGCAATCCACAAATTGCCTACTTCATCTAAAATATTTGCTTTCGGTCGAGCTCCTCCTAATGAAGATCCAGGTGCTAATAAAATTTCAATCCATTTTCTAACATCCGCATTATCCTTATCCGATTCCAACAACTTAATTCCACTCTGTAGTTCTCTTATCGAAGCCCAAGGAGGTGTAGGAAACGAATTGTCATCATCTAAAAAAGGGCCTTTTAAATCGCTTTTAAATCTTAAAGCCCCCATTCTACCAACATCATTGACACCTAATAAAAAATCTAGTTCGCTCAAGAAACTAGAAGGAGTTTGAGATTTTATAGATTCTCTTCTTTTCATTAACGTTCTCCCCCAAGTATCAGGCATCGTATCATTAAACACACCGAAGATATTTTTATCTAGTGGGTATTGCTCTCCAGCATACCAATTAATATCCGGATCAAGTAAAAATTTATTTTGCGTTTTTAGAAATATTTTATCGAAACTGAAACTAAATAACTGTTTTCCCTTCCCCGAAATACATGAAATTGTACCCATCAAAATTGGTTCATCGTTTTGTCTTAACCAATCGGCGAATACAAAAATAGTTTTACTTTGATTTACCATATTATTTGCCGTTTAACAAATTCATATCTTGTATCAAACGACCTTGTTCATCGTCTGCAGCCAATTTTAAGAAATCATTGTGTAATCCTAACACACGAAACACATTGAAATACGCTCCTAAAGAAACGCTTGGATTTCCTTTTTCAATTTGATAGAGCGTTGAACGATCAATTCCTGCTCTCTCGGCAACTTGTATGGTTGTGAATTTTCTTCTTTTTCGCGCAAGTTTTATGTTCTCTCCTACAGTAGCGAGAAGTAGTTGGTATTTAGGAAATAGTAATTGCTTTTTAGAAGAGGACATTTTGTTGTTTATTTTCAACAAAAATATTAAAAATGTAGATAATATACAACAAATAATTACCTCCAATAACGAAATACAGTAAATGCCTGCGGATTTTTTTCGTCTGCTTCGTAACGCAATACTTGCTCTTTGTCCCATGCTGATTCATCGAATTCAGGAAAAAAAGTATCCGGTTCAAAAGCGTGATCAATATAGGTAATAAACATTTCGTTTAAGTCTTTATGCGCTAATGCTTCACGATAGATTTGTCCGCCACCGATAACAAATAATTTACGTTCTGATTCCGTTTTGAAGTGTTCTATGCATTCATTCAAGGAAGTAAACACTTTACAGGAACCAGCGTCAAAATTAGCATTACGACTAAGCACTACATTTTCTCTGTTTGGAAGCGGTCTGTATTTCTCAGGAATCGAATCGTAATTTTTTCTTCCCATCACGACAATTTGTTCTTTGGTCGTGGTTGTAAAAAAACGCATTTCAGCAGGTAAATGCCACATTAGGTCATTGTCTTTACCGATCCCTCGGTTGCTGTCCATGGCTACGATTAAAGAAAATTTCATGATATATAAGATATAGATCTAAAAGATTAAAGTTGAGATTTCAATTTGAAAAATAAATTCTGCAAATAGTTATCCCCCTTAATCCCCCCTTCGAAGGGGGAGACTAAACTGCGACTGCACCTTTGATATGAGGGTGTGGGTCGTAGTTTGTTAATTCAAAATCTTCCAATTTAAAATCAAAGATGTTTTTCACTTCTGGATTGATTTTCATGGTTGGAAGTGGTCTGAAATCACGCGTCAACTGCAATTTCACTTGTTCTAAATGATTGTTGTACAAATGCGCATCTCCAAACGTATGGATAAAATCTCCTACTTGCAGTTCGCAAACTTGTGCTACCATCATCGTTAATAAAGCATAGGAAGCTATATTGAAAGGTACACCTAAAAATGTATCTGCACTACGTTGGTATAATTGGCAACTTAATTTTCCATCCGCTACGTAGAATTGAAATAATGAATGACATGGAGGTAAAGCCATGTTATCTACATCCGCTACATTCCAAGCAGACACCATTAATCTACGAGAATTTGGATTCTTTTTTATTTGATCGATTAGGTTTGTAATTTGGTCAATTGTTCCACCTTTACCATCCGGCCAAGATCTCCATTGATATCCATATACAGGACCTAAATT
>CANGOF010000164.1 GCA_947455515.1 Flavobacteriia bacterium | reverse complement strand
GGTCCTGCGCCAATCTTGTTAGGATTCTTCATGAATGCTGCAATCGACCAAAACTGTGAGAAGTACATTCACGCAAACGGTTTAGTAGAAGAAGTAAATGCGAAAATTAAAACAATTTACAAAGCGAAAAATACGGAACGTCCACGTTACCAAGGGGAATTACCGGAAGGAAATGATGGATTAGGATTATTCCTTTTAGGTGTAACTGGTGACCAGGTATTGCCTGCAGATGTTTACGCGAAAATCAAAGCGGATACCTTGGCACAAGTACGCGGAACGGTTCAAGCGGATATTTTAAAAGAAGATCAAGCACAAAATACGTGTATTTTCTCTACAGAATTCGCATTGCGTTTGATGGGGGATGTACAAGCGTATTTTATTGATCACAAAGTACGTAATTTCTATTCAGTTTCCATTTCTGGTTACCACATTGCAGAGGCAGGAGCAAATCCAATTTCGCAGTTGGCATTTACCTTGGCAAATGGATTTACCTTTGTGGAGTATTACTTAAGTAGAGGGATGGATATCAATGATTTCGGACCAAACTTATCGTTCTTCTTCTCCAATGGTATTGATCCTGAATATGCGGTGATTGGTCGTGTTTCTAGAAGAATTTGGGCGAAAGCAATGGCGAAAAAATACGGAGCGAATCCTAGAGCACAGATGTTGAAATATCACATCCAGACTTCTGGTCGTTCGTTACACGCACAAGAAATTGATTTCAATGACATCCGTACAACGCTTCAAGCCTTGTATGCGATTTACGATAACTGTAATTCCTTACATACGAATGCGTATGACGAAGCGATTACAACACCTACGGAAGAGTCTGTACGTCGTGCGATGGCGATTCAGTTGATCATCAACCGCGAATTAGGTCTAGCGAAAAACGAAAATCCATTGCAAGGAAGTTTTATCATTGAAGAATTGACAGATTTAGTCGAAGAAGCAGTATTGGCTGAATTTGATCGCATTACAGAACGTGGAGGTGTGTTAGGAGCAATGGAAACGATGTACCAACGTTCAAAAATTCAAGAAGAATCGTTGTACTACGAAACATTGAAACATACTGGTGAATATCCAATCATTGGGGTCAATACGTTCTTGAGTTCAAAAGGTTCACCTACGATTATTCCAAGCGAAGTGATTCGTGCGACAGAAGAAGAAAAGCAATACCAAATTTCGATGTTGAATGCCTTGCATGACTTCAAAAAAGACGATACTGCAAAAACAATTCGCGATGTACAGTTAGCGGCAATTCACAACAAAAATGTATTTGAAACCTTGATGGAAGCATGTAAACATTCTTCATTAGGTCAAATAACAAATGCTTTGTTTGAAGTTGGTGGTCAGTATAGAAGAAATATGTAATTATAATTCCCCTGTCTTCCTGAGCGGAGTCGAAGGAAAAGGGAGGTGACCTATATACACATTATGATAAAATTTAAACAACTCTTCACAAACAAACCATTCTTAGGTTACCTACTTCTCGTGGTTTCCTTTTCCTTGCTGTTTATTTTTGTTGAGTTGAACAACGAAAAGTTGTATACCAACGATTTCTTGGTATATTTCGAAGCGACAAATGATTTTTTTGAGGGGAACAATCCTTACGTACATTCGTATGGTTTAGAAACAGGTTATTTTAAATATGCTCCTACAACATTCGTGTTTTTTGCACCTTATGTGCTGTTGTCATTTAGTAAAATGAAATTTTTACACCTGTTTTTATTGGTGTTTTCATTGGGAATATCTTTACCACTATGGAAACAACTCTTGGAAAAACAATTAGGTGTGATTCGAAAACAATTTTTATTTCTGTTTTTATCCTTTTTGGTGATTGCCATTCATATCACTCGGGAACTACATCTTGGAAACGTAAATCTCATTTTATTGTTTTTATTTGTATTAGGAGCCTTCTTTACCCACAAAAAAAAGTTAGTGTTTTCAATGTTATTTTGGGCGGTGATGATTGTCTTAAAGCCAATTATGATACTCATTTGTCTTCCCATGTTGTTCTTAGGTAAATGGAAAGAAATTCTCTATTTAATCGCATTTGGAGCGCTGAGTTTTTTGTTGCCTTTAGCAGTGTTTGGATGGACTAAGAATTTGAATCTTTGGCTTGGTTGGTTTGGCGCCTTATCATCGCATGGAGAATATTTGACGAGTCCACAGTCGCTACAATATTTGGTGCACACGTATTTTGGTTTAAAACCTTCGTGGTTGTATTCATTCATTGGTTTGGGATTGTTAATCCTCTTTTTGGTGGTCAAAATGAAAGGAAAGGAAGTTACAACTTTGAATTACTTGTTTTTCCTTTCCTTGTTTATGGCTTTTACACCTAATTTTTTCATTACGGATAGTCAACATTTTTTGCTGTCAATTCCGTTAATCATGTTTTTACTCTACCGATCTTTTCAATCGCGAAATTGGAAATACTGGCTACTGTTTTCGCTGGGAATGCTTCTGTTTTCCTTTGACTCTATGGATTTATGGGGAAGAGATTTGTCTACTTGGTTTACACAAATTGGAATATTAGGTCTTGGAAATTTAGTTTTTATCGTCTCTTCTCTGTATGTTTGGGGCCAACTTCAATCAGAGAATGCTACACCACATCATTTATAGACATGCAAATTCAGAGTCGCCTTGGATAGTTTTTATCCATGGAGCAGGGGGAAGTTCGACCATTTGGTTCAAACAAATCAATGCATTTCGTAAAGAGTACAACCTGTTATTGATTGATTTACGCGGACACGGACGTACGAAAGTCGATGATGAGGTCAATAAACAATTGGTTTATTCGTTTCCTTCCATTGCTCAAGAAGTATATGATGTATTGGATTTCAATAAAATTGATCGTGCACATTTTGTTGGGGTTTCACTTGGAACCATACTCATACGACAATTGGTAGAATTGGATTCTTCGCGAATAAATGCTATGGTCATGTCAGGTGCGATTATCAGTCTGACAAATTTCTCTCGTTTTTTAATTGTTGTTGGAAACACCCTAAAAAAAGTGGTTCCTTTCATGTTTCTATATACGCTGTTTGCAGTAATCATCTTACCACGAAGAAACCATGCCAAATCGCGTGCAGTGTTTATTCACGAAGCGAAAAAGATGAAAAAATCAGAGTTTATTCGCTGGTTTGGAATCACACGTTACTTGGATAGTCTATTAAAACGTTTTCAGAAAGAACCACATGGCTTACCGAATTTATTCATTTCTGGGAG
>CANGOF010000163.1 GCA_947455515.1 Flavobacteriia bacterium | reverse complement strand
GCTGTGCTTTAAATTCCTCTTCCGAAACACGGTTCAATTCCCATAATTTTAATTTTCTATTCATCTGTTGAAGAGGTGTTATTGAATTTGAAAATAAATGTAGCAATATGATTTTTTAAAATATGCAAAACACTAAAATATTTTCCAAGATCAAATGAAAACAATACGGATGTGCGTGTTTTCGACTTTAGGAGAAAAAGGGAAGCACGAAGTGATTGTTTGAATGTTTTTAGTGTAACGTAGTGGAGCTAAAATGATCCTAGGAAAATATTAAAAGCATTTTTGGTTACTTTTTTTGCTTTGGAAAAAAGTAACAAAATAATATCAACACCAATCTTCCTCTTTGTTAATAATATTCCCTTTAAAATCTTCCCTTTCAAACTCCTACACTCTAAATTTACACCTCAATTCAAAATCCACGAGTTTGGCAAAAGAGAAAGCACCGAAAAGCGCAAGCGAAACGCCTTTAATGCAACAATACAATCAAATCAAAGCGCGTCACCCACAAGCATTATTACTGTTTCGTGTCGGTGATTTTTACGAAACATTTGGTGAAGATGCGATTAAAACGGCGCGTATTTTAGGAATTACATTAACCAAACGTCGCAATGGAGATTCGCACATTGAATTGGCTGGATTTCCGCACCATTCGGTAGATAATTATTTACCTAAATTGGTTCGCGCAGGACAAAGAGTTGCGATTTGTGATCAGTTGGAAGATCCGAAAATGACGAAAACGATTGTAAAACGCGGAGTAACCGAATTGGTAACACCGGGTGTGTCTTTCAATGATCAAGTATTGGATCAAAAACGGAATAATTTCTTGTGTGCGGTTCATTTGGACACAAAAAATAACGGGGTTTCCTTTTTAGATATATCTACAGGTGAATTCTTATTGGCTCAAGGTTCTATCGAATACATTGATAAATTAATTCAAGGGTTTGAACCAAGTGAAATCATTTATCAGAAAAAACATACTACCTTATTTAAGTCCTCGTTTGGAGAAAAATACTATGCCTACAAATTAGAGGATTGGGTGTTTAACGAGGATTTTGCAAACGAATCGTTAACCAAACATTTCGGAACTAAAAATTTAAAAGGTTTTGGGGTAGAAGGATTGAATGAAGCGATTATTGCTTCTGGAGCGATTTTACACTATTTGTCCGAAACACAACATGATAAACTAGGACACATCACCCAATTGTCCCGTATTGAAGAAAATAAATACGTTTGGTTAGATCGTTTTACGGTGAGAAACTTGGAGTTAATCAATTCTCATAACGAAAATGCAACAACACTGATTGATGTTTTAGATCATACGGAAACCCCTATGGGTGGTAGGATGTTGAAGCGTTGGGTAGTTCTACCTTTGAAAGAATTGAAGCCAATTCAAGAGCGCTTGGATTCCGTTGAATATTTCACCAAAGAAACGGAAACGGCTTACCGAATTTCTGAACGAATGAAAGATATTGGTGATTTAGAACGCTTAATTTCGAAAGTAGCTGTTGGACGTGTGCATCCTAAAGAGGTAAAACATTTAGAGAATACCTTACGACAAATAGCACCGATTAAAGAAGAGTTACTGAATACGAAAGTTACTTCTCTTCAAAAAATAGGAGATAGACTAAATCCATGTGAAAAACTGATTGAACTTATTTCTTCCAATTTAATGGAAGAACCGGCAGTTCAAATTGGAAAGGGATTGGTTATTGCGAATGGAGTACATGCTGAATTAGATGAATTACGTGAAATTTCGTTTAATGGAAAAGCGTATTTGGAAGATTTACAAATTCGTGAATCGGAGCGAACTGGAATTCCAAGTTTAAAAGTTTCGTTTAATAATGTGTTTGGTTATTATTTAGAAGTTACACATACCCATAAAGATAAAGTTCCTGAAGAATGGATTCGTAAGCAAACCTTAGTGAATGCGGAGCGTTACATTACGCAGGAATTAAAAGAATACGAGAGTAAAATTTTAGGAGCGGAGGATCGTATGCACGTGATTGAAACACGTTTGTTTCAGGAATTAGTACTTTCTATGGCGGATTACATACAGCCGATACAATTTGATGCAGTCTTAATCGGTCAGTTGGATTGTTTGTTGTCTTTTGCGAAAATTTCGATTTCAAATGAATACGTTCGACCAGATGTAAATGAATCGTTTGCGATCGACATCAAAGACGGTCGACACCCAGTGATCGAAAAACAGTTGAAAGTAGGGGAGGAGTATGTGAGTAATGATGTCTTTTTAGATAAAGATAGTCAGCAAATTATCATGATTACGGGACCTAACATGTCGGGTAAAAGTGCTTTGTTGCGTCAAACTGCATTGATTTCCTTGATGGCGCAAATGGGATGTTTTGTTCCTGCGAAGTCTGCAAGTTTAGGGTTGGTGGATAAAGTATTTACTCGTGTTGGGGCATCTGATAATATTTCTTCAGGGGAATCTACGTTTATGGTTGAGATGAATGAAACGTCGAGTATTTTGAATAACCTTTCTGATCGTAGTTTGATTTTATTAGATGAAATTGGCCGAGGAACAAGTACTTACGATGGTATTTCGATTGCTTGGGCGATCGCTGAATACATCCATGAGCATCCGAAAGTGAAGGGGAAAACGTTGTTTGCAACGCATTACCACGAATTGAATGAGATGACCAATCAATTTGATCGAATCAAAAATTTCAATGTTTCCGTGAAGGAGACAGGAAATAAAATTTTTTTTTTACGTAAGTTAGTAGAAGGTGGGAGTGAGCATTCCTTTGGTATTCATGTGGCTAAATTGGCTGGTATGCCAAAACAAGTAATTGACCGTGCGAATAAAATTTTGGTTCAATTAGAAAAATCACATGCAGGTCAAGAAAAACCAAAAGTGAAATCTGGTCCGAGTGTAGAAGATATGCAATTAAGTTTCTTTCAGTTGAATGACCCTGTTTTAGAGCAGATTAGAGAAGAATTGGTTGCTATAGATATCAATACACTAACTCCGGTTGAAGCTTTGATGAAGTTGAATGAAATAAAAAAATGGACAGGAGGATAAAAAAAGTTTTAGAAAGTCTTTGAGAATTAAAAATCTTATTTATCTTTGCACACGCTTTTGAGGGAATAATTAACGAATTATTTTTTAACCCGAAGGTTTTACTGCGAGAATAGCTCAGCTGGTAGAGCACGACCTTGCCAAGGTCGGGGTCGCGAGTTCGAATCTCGTTTCTCGCTCAATAAATTTAAGTCTGCTCGAGTGGTGGAATTGGTAGACACGCCGGACTTAAAATC
>CANGOF010000162.1 GCA_947455515.1 Flavobacteriia bacterium | reverse complement strand
TTTGCATTTTTTGCATTTTTTGCATTTTTTGCATTTTTTGCATTTTTTGCATTTTTTGCATTTTTTGCATTTTTTGCATTTTTTGCATTTTTTGCATTTTTTGCATTTTTGCATTTTTGCATTTTTGCATTTTTGCATTTTTGCATTTTTGCATTTTTGCATTTTTGCATTTTTGCATTATTTGCGAAGCGAAATAGCATGCATCGCGAAGCGTTCGCTTCGCAATGATGCGAATGTTATGTGTATGCATGCGAAAAGTTACGTAAAAGTATAATAACTGTACTTTTACGTAACTTTTCGCATCATGGACCTAAAAAAACACAGAATCGCATCTACTTCCAGTCAAAACCGAAGGCGTCAATACCATGAGCATTCAATTCTTCGAGAAAATGGATGAGAAATTTCTCTTAGAAATACAGAGTTACCTCCTGCCATCTGATTCTGTACCATGCGTAGTGCTTTGCAAAACAATTAACATGCGTTTCAATCAGCTCACTTATGAACTAACAATTGGTTATCCTGTGATCATCTTTGTTAAGAGTGCTTCAAGGTACTGGAAAGACTTGGACCTGGATTTTCAGATGAGGAACCGTGAGATATGGGATGATTTGGCGAGGAAATACTTTGCATTAGAAAGGAAATGATTTTTATTTTGTTATCTTTAATTCTTTGAATTATTCTATCAAGTATATATCAACAAGGAATAGCTGTAATTGTAATGTCATGTGTGGTATTCTTTCACATTCATCAAGAGTTGTTGTCAAATGCCATATTTCTTTTTATGTATTTAAAGTAAACTTACATCTCTTCTTTTTTCACATACATGTGTTGGCTCAGATCATAGAACAAAAGGTATTGCACAAAGAGTTATTTTAAAAAAAGAGCATTGTATTGTAAAATTTTGATTTAAAAAAATAAAAGATGTAATAAATGATACCATTAAACAATACTCCCTCCCACTCCTCAATTTTATATTCGTTATTTCGTACATTTTAACATCCCTGTATACAACAGAATTTTTCATGGAACAAAATACAAAAACAATTGATTTTATAACAAAAGCTCAAAAAATGCATAACACAAGGTACAATTACAGTAAAGTGCAGTATGAAAAAAGTAGTTTAAAAGTTATTATCACATGCTTAACACATGGAGATTTTTATCAAACACCAAACAGTCATTTAAAACCGAGTGGATGTAAAGAATGCAGGAATATGAAACTTCGTCAAGAACGACAGAAAACGCTGACTGAATTTGTGAATGAATGCAAACAAGTGCATGGAAATGAATATGATTACAGTAAAGTTCAATATATCAATACTAACACGAAGGTTATCATAACTTGTGCTATACATGGTGATTTTGAACAACTACCATCAGGTCACTTGAATGGCAAAGGATGTGCCTTGTGCTATGGCACTGAAAAAATGACCAACGAAGAGTTTATAAGACGAGCACAAGATTTACATCAAAATACATACGATTACAGTAAAGTGAATTACACGAATTATCATAGTAAAGTTGTTATTACATGTTTAACACACGGAGACTTTGAACAAACACCAGCATCACATTTAAAACCTTGTGGATGTTCGAAATGTGGAGATATGAAAACAATTCAAAAGCTTAGTTTAACAAAAGAGCAGTTTGTAGAAAAAGCACGAGAAGTACATGGTAATAATTATGAATATGACAAAGTCGTTTACATCAATAGCAACACCAAGGTTATTATAACATGTTTGATTCATGGTGACTTCGAACAGACACCAGGTAGTCATTGTAGTTTAGCATGCGGATGTCCAAGATGTGGAGATATGAAAACATCTGAAAAGCTTACGTTAACAAATGAAGAGTTCATAGAAAAATCAAAACAATTACACGGTAATTTTTATGATTACAGTAAAGTAAACTACGTAAATTGTTATAAAAAAGTAATAATAATATGTGAAATACACGGAGACTTCGAACAAGCACCAACAACACATTTGAAACCTGCTGGATGTCCAAAGTGTGCACAGAATTATTTGAGTGAACTTTTCAAATTAACAAAAGAACAATTCATTGAAAAGTCACAACTGAAACATGAGAACAAGTATGATTATAGTAATGTCGTATACATAAACAGTAAAAGTAAGGTAAAAATAATATGTACAATACATGGAGAATTCGAACAAGCCCCATTAAATCACATGAAAGGCCATGGTTGTGTGCTGTGCGCATCAATTATAACAGGCAATAAACTTCGTTCTTCGAGTAACGAATTCGTTGAAAAAGCAAAAAAAGTACACCAAAACCGGTACAATTATGATGATGTTTGCTATGTAAAAAATAACACACATGTAATTATAAAATGTCCAGATCATGGTGAATTTATGCAAAGTCCAGCAAATCATTTGAAAGGGAAAGGATGCCCACATTGTCGTTATAAAACAGAATTCATGGTGTATAAATTTCTTAAAGATGCATTTGTTAATGAAGCAATAAAAAAACCATTCTCGCAGGAATGGTGTAAATTAAAACGATGTTTACCTTATGATATGTGCTTGCCGAATAAAAAGATTATTATTGAAGTAGATGGAATACAACATTTTCAACAAGTCAGTAATTGGACATCTCCTATGATCACTCAACAAAAAGATAAATTCAAAGAAGATTGTGCAAAACAAAACGGTTATCACATTATTCGAGTTTATCAAGAAGATGTGTTTCAGAATGAATTCGATTGGCAAACATCATTACGTGAAGCAGTATCATACTTTCAAAGAATACCATCATTATCAAACCCTGAAATTATATACATTTGTGATAGAAACAAACACGACGTTTATGAACACAACTCTTCTTCTCATGAATTGTAAATTTTAATCATTCGAAAAGGGTATTCAAAAAAGGCGATGAGTTACGTAAAAGCACAATAACTGTATTTTACATAACTCGTCGCATCACGTACCTAAAAAAAACCAAATCGCATGGGCACCAAGCACCATGAGCATTCATGGACAAAAGTAAAAGGATAAATTAGAAAATTGTCATAATTAAAACATATTTTTACACAAGTATCTTTTTTTTCATTCAAAACACACAGCACTTTTCATTTCCAAAACACACAGCACTTTTCATTTCCAAAACACAACACTGTTCACAAAGCACTCTGTACTTGTTCAGCGACATCGTGCTTCTGCTCGTTCAGTGTGTTGAAAACACCCAAGAGTTCTGTAGGAGTAGTTCCATTCTTAAGAGTCACTTTGTTGTGTGACACATCGAAGCGTGAATCTTTATTTCTCTTCGCTTGTTCACTGAACCTGTTATACAGGTTGATAGGATTCTTATAACTCTCGACTGTACCCACGACATGCATCTGGTCTTGACTTCTCTTTACTCGGGAAGAGATGTGTGCTTTCTGTCCACGCA
>CANGOF010000161.1 GCA_947455515.1 Flavobacteriia bacterium | reverse complement strand
GAACAAGATGTGAATTTATTTGCAAATCCGAAGGGGTGATATTAAAATCAAATTTATTTACTAGATAGTAATTAAAATGAATTATTGTTTATTGCATTGAATTACAGCAGTCGAATCATATGGTACTTGATTAAATGCTGCTTTTGTTGCATCAAATTCAGTTTTTCCACACCCATTTCTTAAATCTGTTTTATTACCAGTTCTGATATTTACATTGTAGCATGTCATGCAAACATCTGATTTTTTAGAACACGAACTATTTAGAAAAAGAACAAAAAGTAATCCTGTATAAATTATTTTTTTCATTTGAATGTTAAAAAATTAAGGTAAATATATGTGTTTTTAATTAAAGAACAAGATGTAAATTTATTTGCAAATCCGAAGGGGTAATAAACTACCGAATTTGAAGTGAATTTGGTAACATAACTAAAAAAGGGATAGACTTTTCGTAATTTAATTCTTCATAAAACAACCCTACACGTGCTAGGTTGTGATAATATGCTTGCAAGTTGGTATAATAATAATGCTCACTACCGATGTACCAAGCTTTCTCCCCAAGTTTTGTTGCTAAAAACCATTTTTCTAACAAACGTGCTGTTCTTCCATTTCCATCATTAAAAGGATGGATTTTTACAAAAACCAAATGAATAAGCGAGGCATAGTAAAACACCTCTTCCGTGCTTAAGTTTTGTTGAATTATTAGTTCTAACTCGTTCCAAAATTCTTCGAATTCTTTAACTACAATAGAAGATAAAGCCGCTTCATATTGAACTTTGAAAGTTTGATGATCCATAATGATCATATGGTTAGTTCGTATCACACCTCGTTGACTTTCTGGCAATAAATGCTGCGTCGAGATACGATGAACTTCAAATAAGTTTTTCAGATTTAGCGCATTGTCTTTTGCAAATTCATATGCAGCATATAAGTCATTTGGTTTTTCTGTAAGATTAGGAAGGTATGCGATGTCTTGTGTCTTATGTTTTAAATAGCTATCAATTTCTAAAGTTTCACCTTCAATCCGCGAAGAAGACATAACGGAAACAGCAGTGTGAAAACGAAAAGTTTCCGCAGACCATTCTCGATGTTTAACTTTTTCTAGTTCATTGACAATATCCAAATCCAACATGGAAATGAAATTGTCTAAATAGCTATTTGTTAGTTTTTTCATAACACAAAATCGTTATGCTAAGTTAGGATAATATTTGGTAATATTTGGAGTCTTGGTGTAGAAGGTTGTGAAGACTTAATGTTGATTAAGTTTAAGTTCGCTCTACTTTTTCTCTAGTAATTGGTCTAAGGAATATTTCCCCGGACCAGTTAGAAATAATGAAAGATACGCTAAAAAATAAAGAATAGCATGTTCTCTGTCTATCAACGACTGACCGCTGTGTATAATAAAAACGATGATTATCATCAAAATAATTAATGGAATAAGTGCGATACGCGTAAAAAGACCTAAGAGTATAAATAGAGAACAAATTAGTTCTGCAAAGACCGTGAAAGAATAGGAGAGTGTAATTCCAACGTGAAATGGATCGGGAAAATCTTTAATTTCCTCGGGATAGTTGGTGATTTTCGACCAACCATGCAAAAGCATAAGTCCACACACAAACCTTAATAGAAGTAAACCTAGATCATAAGAATAGGCGTTTGTAGAAAGTAGTTTTTGAAATATATTTTTACTATTTGAACTCATGGTTTTGCACTTTTATTCGCTTAATTGTTCTTTACCTGCTACGTTGGAAGTGTCTCCAGCCTACTTCTATTTCAAAAGTAGTAAATATTTATTCGAAGTGGGGCATAAGAGCCTAGTGTTAAGATATTCTTAAATAGTGTCTTATTTCAACCAACTTTCAACCATTTTTTTAGTGAATTTTAAAACTCATAGTCGACTTAATAAATAAAATATAAATGCAACGAGTGTAATTGGAAGTATTACCCAATAGGAATTAACTACTAAGACCATTATTAGGCAAACAACTAGGCTACTTATTGTGAATAAAATTATCATTTTTAGTAATTCTACTATTACTTCTAATCTAATTATGGCTGTATTTTCATTGATTTCGTTTTGATTTATTTTAAAAGAATATGGAAGCTCTAATGTTACTTGTTTATAGACATTAACACGCATAAAATTTTTTCTTTTTGTTTTATTCCTAATGTCATTTAGCATCTCAATAACATCATTGTTGGTTGAAGATTTTTTATTTCTGATCGAATATTCTTTTGTGTATTTCAGGTTTAGCATACTCTACAAATGGAATCTATATAACGGATTGGAAATAGGTGTATGGGATTTGTTTAGAGTCAGTTCGCGCCCCATAGCGCTTACTACATGATGGCAGTTGATTTAAGGGTTTGTAATTATTGTAAAGGGCATAAAAATCAAGTATAATACAATTAGTAATATTCCAATTATCAAGTATGATTTTTGAAAATCAGTTTTTTCCTTTTTTTTGGCATTTTGGTTTAGTCCAATTAGTCCCAGTATAAGAATCATTAAGTCTGTAGTTATTAATCCAAAAAGAGTCAAGTTTGAATACATTCTTTGTCCTGCTGCGGGTTCCATACAACATAACCATCCGAATATTAGGCTCAATATGAATAATCCGATTGTCAGCCCAGCTGTTAGTGTTAATACTAAAAGAAAGTGTTTAACATTCAGTTTGTAGGATAAAATATTTTTCAATTTACTCATTTAGTAATGTGTGCTAACGTTCCGCGCCTTTAGCGATGGGCGATACCGAGGCAAAACACCCAAAACCTGAAGCGAGATTTATTTCAAAAGTAGTAAATATTTATTCGAAGTGGGGTATAAGAGCCTAGTGCTAAGGCGCTGTTGAACTAAACCTTCGGTAGCCTTTACGTACATTTCCTATTTTTAGCAAAGAAACATAAAAAATAGGATTATGATAAAAAAAAATCAGCGACAGAATTACGAGTAGAAAAATTACTCCATCGAGCAGTTACAGAAATTCCAGATTTTGAAGCGTTAATACATCGCTTTGAGCGGTCTATTTCAGTATTGGGTCGAAGTAAAAAAACGTATGAGTGTTATTCAAGACACATTGCGGCAATGGCCTTACACTTTGGTGAAGTTCCAACGTTACTTGACAAAGAACAAGTACATGAATACTTGTATTTGTTACAACAACGAAGTAAAACACCCTCTCAAACGTATTTCAAACATACGGTGTATGGTTTACGTTTTTTACTAAAATCGGAAGGTTTACCTTATTCTTTTTTACATCTTCCAGAAATAAAGGAAGCTAAAACACTTCCAGTAGTTTTAAGTAAAGAAGAGGTTTGGAAAATGCTCACAAACTGCTCTTTACTAAAACATAAAATCCTCATTGGCTTATTGTATGGTTGTGGATTACGCTGTTTGGAAGTGCGAAGTTTGCGATTAGGAGATTTAGATTTTG
>CANGOF010000160.1 GCA_947455515.1 Flavobacteriia bacterium | reverse complement strand
TTTTTCTTACGGAAGGTTGAAACGTTCTTTTCATGATATATATTCTTTAAATCTTATTTCTACTTGTGTTTTGAGTGTGCAAATTTAATAAATTATTTTGTTTTACAAACTATTTATTGAAAAAATTAAAAAAGAAATCAACTTAGTCGCATTCTATACTTGTAAGCACTAAATTTGCACTATACAAAAATACAACAATGCTACGACCTAAAAAAGGAAAAACCGAAAAGATCAAGCTTACAAAAGAATCCATTGCAAAAGCAAAAAACATATTTCATTATTTAAAACCGTACCAATCTACTTTTATTTTAGGATGGGTTTTTCTTTTATTTTCATCTACCATTGGATTAGTTTTCCCTTTTTTAATGGGCCAATTATTAGGCGGTATTAATCAAACCCCTGAAATTACTACTACTCCTTCAAAGGCTATTAGTCTCATTGATTTAGGAAATGTCAATGTGGTAGCATTTGCTTTGTTTGTCACTTTTGGTTTACAGGCGATTTTCTCCTATTTCCGAGTGATATTGTTTACCAATGTTACAGAGAACACTCTAAGAGATCTTCGTTACGATGCTTTTTCAAGATTGATCTATATGCCAATGGATTTCTTTAATCAAAGTAAGGTTGGCGAACTAACCTCCCGCATTGCTGCAGACATAACTCAAATACAAGAAACATTACGAACAACTATTGCCGAATTTTTCAGACAAGCAGTTATTGTGATAGGAAGTATTATTTTCTTGGCATTTTTATCTTGGAAACTAGCTTTAATCATGCTGGCAACCGTACCAGTGATGGCATTAATCGCAGTGTTTTTTGGTCGCTTTATTCGTAAACTATCCAAAAAAGCACAAGATGAAGCAGCTGAATCGAATGTGATTTTAGAAGAGAATTTAACAGGGATTTCCAACGTAAAATCATTTACAAACGAAGCGCTTGCATTATTGAAATACAAAGTAAGTATTGATGAAATTCGAAAACTGAATGTGAAAGCGGGAATTTGGAGAGGTTTATTTATCTCTTTTATCATCTTTTGTTTGTTTGGTGCGATAGTTTTTATCATTTGGAGGGGTTTATTAATGACACAAGGACCAAATCCTGATTTATCAAGTAAAGATTTTATCTCCTTTATCTTCTACACCATCATGATGGGTGCTTCGATTGGTTCCTTACCAGAATTATGGGCGAGTTTACAAAAGTCCGTTGGAGCTACGGAAAGTTTAATGGTGATTATTGAAACTAAAAACGAAAAGGAATTGTTAACTGGTCACTTACGCCCTATTATTACTGGAGAAGTACGTTTTGAAAATGTAGAATTTGCTTACCCGCAACGTCCAGATGTAGAAGTACTAAAATCAATTTCGTTAGAAAGTAAAGCAAATCAAACTATAGCTTTGGTTGGTTCTTCTGGTGCGGGTAAATCCACCATTGCTTCCCTCCTACTTCGTTATTTTGAAATCAATAAAGGAGCTTTGACATTTGATGGGATTCCTACCGCAGAAATTGAAACTGAATATTTGCGATCTAAAATTGCACTTGTACCACAAGAAGTAATTCTTTTTGCTGGGTCCATTGAAGAAAATATTGCTTTTGGGAAACCAGAAGCTACGAAAGAAGAAATATTAACGGCTGCAAAACAAGCGAATGCCTTCGAATTTATTAAATCTTTCCCTGAAGGTATGGAAACACAAGTTGGTGATCGTGGTATCCAGTTGTCTGGTGGACAAAAACAACGAATTGCCATCGCTCGTGCATTATTGAAAAATCCTACGATCTTGATATTAGATGAAGCAACGTCTGCGTTGGATTCAGAATCAGAGAAACTAGTTCAAGAAGCCTTAGATAAATTAATGGAGGGAAGAACTTCCTTTGTGATTGCTCATCGACTTTCAACTATCCGTAAAGCAGACAAAATTTATGTATTAGATAACGGAAAAGTTGCAGAAGAAGGTACACACGAAGAATTAAGCGCACTTTCTAATGGAATTTATTCCAACCTTGTTAATATTCAAATGCAAGCTTAATTGTCATGAAAAAATTTGAAATCCCTGAATTTTATCGTTCTCCCATCATTAGTAAGGTAAAAGCAATGCGTAAAGTGCAAGATCCGAGAAAAAAGGACTTCACGCCTACTTTGTTGCAGTTTGGAAAAATTGAATTTTTAATCGCTAGGCATTTTGGATTTTGTTATGGAGTAGAAAATGCGATTGAAATTGCCTATAAAGCAGTGCACAACAATCCTGGGAAACGTATCTTTTTACTGAGCCAAATGATTCATAATCCTGGTGTCAATGAAGATTTACAGAGTTATGGAATTGAATTTATTCAAGATACCCACGGAAAACAACTGATTCCTTGGGATGAATTAAAAGCCGACGACGTAGTAATTATTCCTGCATTTGGTACCACTTTAGAAATCGAACAAAAATTAACGGAGATAGGTGTAGATGTCAAAGCCTATAATACAACCTGTCCCTTTGTAGAAAAAGTTTGGAATCGATCGGAAACATTAGGTCAAAGCGAGCATACAATTATTATTCATGGAAAACACGACCATGAAGAAACCAGAGCTACGTTCTCCCAAAGCAATTCCAATGCACCTACTTTAGTAATAAAAAATCTAGCTGAAGCAAAAAAAATAAGCGAATTTATTCAAGGTGAACTTGATGAAGAGACTTTCCTTACTTATTTTAAAGGGAAATATTCTGAGGGGTTTACACCGACAAAAGACTTGATCAAAATTGGTGTTGTAAATCAAACTACCATGCTTGCAAGTGAAACACAAGAAATCACAGAATATTTAAGACAAACAATGCTTTCTAAGTATGGAGAGTCAACCATAAAAAACCACATAGCAGATACGAGAGATACATTGTGTTATGCAACAAACGATAATCAATCTGCAACTTTAGGCTTGTTAGAAGAAGATGCTGATTTTGCTATCGTTGTAGGTGGTTATAATAGTTCAAACACCACGCATTTAGTTGAATTATTAGAAGAGAAATTCAAAACCTATTTTGTACTTTCTGAAAACAACATTTCTTCCTTAAATACTTTGACATCGTTTAACATACACGACAAAAAGGAAGAAGAAGTGACTTCGTATTTTCCTCAAAAAGATAAAACAAGAATTATCTTAACCTCTGGAGCTTCTTGCCCGGATGCAGTTGTGGATGCGGTTATCGTAAAGATTTTGAACTTATCAGGAATTGCGCCTGATTTTGAAAATCTTATTCTAAGATAGTATACAAGGCCTTCGCCTGCTTACGTGTTACTCCATTAAAATGCCACCATTCTGTTGGGATATTAATAAATCCTTGGGAAGTCAACACTTTGCGTAATAATTTACGGTTGTCGATTTGTTTCTTTGTCAACATACCATTTTTTAGAAAGTATTCTTCTTTACAAGGGTAAGCGATTAATCGTATGTCATCGTAACCCGCTCCCAT
>CANGOF010000159.1 GCA_947455515.1 Flavobacteriia bacterium | reverse complement strand
TTAAAAGGTTACAAGCAAACAAAAAGCCAAGTCGTTCAAACTTGGCTCAACTAATCAAAAATCAATTTTCGAAAAGTCCATAGAATAGGTTTCGTTCAACAGCCCTTTCATCGCTTGTCTTTCAGACACGACGAAAGGTTAGTTGTTATAGGGCGTTTTATTTTTTTTGTTCATAAATTACTCCATCGCTATTAATACTAAATGTTCTATTTCGCACCTTGATTTTTTTTGATAATTCTATTATTTCACCTGTATCATTTCTATCAAATGTTGTAGATGAGTCTCCCAATTCAATATTCAAATTTTTATTTATTCTAAACCAAGAGGTTTCTTTTACATTTTCTTCTTCCCAACAACTAATTTCATATAAATTTAATGATGAAATTTTTTCTCCTTTTTTATTATTTGTTTGTAAAATTGGTAGAGCAACATCTGCAGGATTTATATATAAAATCACAGTATACTTTTCTTTTTCTGCAAGTTTTCCGTAAATAAGTGAATTCACTGGTCCATATTTATTAATAGTCTTGTTTCCAAAATCAAAGTTTGACCCTTTTAAATCCATTTCACATTTTGCTGATAGTGGAAGATTAATTTGTTTAATTTTTTCACTAAAATCAAGAAAAGATATTGTATGAGACGATTTATATATTTTATTATTTTGAACACAACTCAATTGAATAAGTATCAGAATTATTATTGAAGCGATTAATTTCATATACTTATTTTGTTTTTATTTTAAGTTCAAACTTTTGAGTTCACAGTAGTAACCTGCTAAATTCGTCAAATGCCCTATAACTAGTTTATAACAGCTAAAAATACAGTGTTTTTTGTGTTTTCAAAGTTCGCTAACCGCTATTTCCCTCCCTTCAAAATACTTCCGAAAACTTTCGTTACCGTCTCTGTCGCCGTCGCCGTAACTCCTTTTACAGCTCCCATCGGATCCTTACGAATTTTGTTCTCTTCTATTTCTACCAATTTAAACAAACCAGAAATTGCACGATCGGTTACATATCCATTCAAATCAGGATTAATACTTTTACCTCCCGTGAAAAGATTAACTTTGTTGTAATTAGATGCTAATGGCTCCCAATATTTGGTTAATTCTACTGTCTGAATCGCTTTTTCAACTTCTGGTCGAAAAGCAGTTTTAAGTTCACTTGTCGTATTGCTTTGTAAAAACCGTGTGGCAGAACCTTCTCCTCCATTCAAAATAGAAAGACCATCCGTAATATTCATGTTTTTTATGGCATCTAAAAAGATTGGTAGTGCTTTTTTTGTAGCTTCTTCTGCCGCGCGATTTAAGGTGGTTTCAAAACGTTCCACAGCAGCATTCATTTTTAATTTAATGGCAGCGTCTTTTACTTTTTTTGCATCCTCCGGAAATGGCAACTTAATCAATGGATTTTTCCAAAAACCATCCAAAGCCGAACTTTGCTTCACCGAGTTTTCAATGCTTATGTTTAATGCATCCTTCAAACCTTTGATGATTTCCTCTTTCGATAAAAGATTCAAAGAAATAGACTTCGTAGAACTAAAAGAACTTAGTGTGGTTATAGATAAAGCAGTGAATGCAGAAAACAATACTGCCGTTAAAATATTTTTTTTCATGATTTCGATTTTGGTGTTCAAACTTACAATAAATTTACACTAAAGATCATTAAAAATAATGAATCTACTATTTTTTTCGAAGCCTTAAATCGGCCATTTATGAAATTGACGTAGAAAATAAGTGGAGTGAAACGTTGTCAAACCCTTGTTTGAACCCAGCCTTCTAATTTTCACCGGAAAATTAGCTAAAGGCGTTTGTGAGTTTGGGTGAAGACAGTGAAATGAAACGTAATTTTCAAGGAAAGTTCATAGAGGCCTAGCCTTTTTTGGCTCCACCTTTTTTTGGCAATGACCGCGAAGCAGCAACGAAGTTAAAAAAAGGTGGAATTAAATGCAACATTGCGAAACAAAATATTGATTGAGAATACAATAAAATATAATTATTTGTAATAATATGAAAGCAGAACTAATCTCCATCGGCGACGAACTTTTGATCGGACAAACAATCAACACCAACGCTTCTTGGTTAGGAAGCGAATTAGCACTACAAGGAATCCAAGTCAAATGGTGTACGACAATCTCCGACGATAAAGAGGATATCTTATTTACAGTCGATCAAGCTTTAAAACGGTCCCAATTAGTAATTATTACAGGAGGTTTAGGACCTACCAAAGATGATATTACCAAACATACTTTGGCAGAATATTTTGATACTGAATTAGTCATCGATCCAACAGTTCTTGGAAAAATCCAAGAATATTTTCGTTTAAGAGGTCGTGATATGTTGGAGGTAAACAACATGCAAGCTGCATTACCAAAAGCGTGTACGATCATCCCTAATAACCATGGTACGGCATCTGGAATGTGGTTTGAGAAGAATGGTTCTGTTTTGATTAGTCTTCCAGGTGTTCCCTATGAAATGAAAGGCTTAATGAAAGACACTTTGTTGGAGGAAATTCGCACGCATTTCAATACAAAAGCACTCTATCATAAAACGATCTTAACTACGGGAATCGGGGAATCTTTCCTTGCGGAAACGATGGCGGATTGGGAAAATAGAATTAGAGAAAAAGGATTAGGACTTGCGTATTTACCTTCCCCAGGATTAGTGAAACTTCGTATCTCTTCCTACAAAGGAGAAATCGATGCGCCATTAATCGAAGAGTTTTTCAAAGAAATAGAGCAACAGTTACCTCGAAATGTATTTGGATATGAAAATGATACCTTGCCTGAGGTAATAGGACTCTTATTACTGAAAGAAGGGACTACCGTCGGTACAGTAGAAAGTTGTACAGGAGGTGGTGTAGCAAATGCGATTGTGTCCGTTCCTGGTTCTAGTGCTTACTTTCAAGGGAGTTTAACGACATATTCCTATGAGTTGAAAACCAAATTAGCAGGTGTAAATCCACAAACGTTAGAAAAATTTGGTGCGGTAAGCGAAGAAACCGTTCGTGAAATGGCGATAGGAGGGAGAGAAAAATTAGGGGTAGACTACTGTATTTCGATCTCTGGAGTAGCTGGACCCGATGGTGGAACGCCCGACAAACCGGTCGGAACTGTCTGGATGGCAATAGCTTTAGAGGGAGATTGCATCACAAAAAAAATAAATTTAGGAGATAATCGCGAAAGAAACATACAAATGACTATATTTGCATCTCTGAATATGCTTCGAAATGTATTATTAACAAATAGAAGTTAAAAAACAGAAAAATAGTTGTGTAATTAGAAAATTATGTTTTTCTTTGCACCCGCTTTTAGATTTTTAGTTAAATATATATAAGATGTCACGAGTTTGTCAATTAACAGGTAAGTCAGTAATGGTTGGGAACAATGTTTCTCACTCTAACAGAAAAACAAAACGTAAGTTTTTCCCGAACTTAGTTACGAAAAAGTTCTTTCTTCCAGAAGAGGACAAAT
>CANGOF010000158.1 GCA_947455515.1 Flavobacteriia bacterium | reverse complement strand
ATCGGTGGTCCTGCGGCTATTTTAGCGAAAGAGAATATTACCTCTGTGGAGGTTGTTGATTTTCCAGAGATGGGAATGGAGGCAGTGAGAAAGATTACGATTAAGAATTTCCCAGCGTTTATTATTACGGATGATAAGGGGAATGATTTTTTTGAAAATATTTAGAAAAGTTTTAGCGATTATTTTTTTTGATGTTATAGATTGAGCCCTGGTTTTACTGGGGCTTTTTTTGTTTCGCTTTGCGAAACGGAGTTTTCTCTTACTTTTTTCTGGTCAAAAAAGTAAGCAAAAAGACCTTGTCGCTCGAAAAGCATCGGCTTTTATTTCGAAACGTTCGCTACAAAAACAAAACTCGTCGCCTTGCAGGACTCCTCAAACAGTTGTTTTTGTTACGCTACCTTATTCGATAAAAGCACGATTTACTTTTCTAATGCGACGATGTTCGGTTCACGTATTTTAGTGGTTCGTGGGTAGTTCCATCGCATTTTGGAGGGGTGGATTTGTTCCTCTTCGCGAAACGGAGGATTTCTCTTACTTTTTTCTGGTCAAAAAAGTAAGCAAAAAGACCTTGTCGCTGTAAAAATGAATCACCTATACGGAACGTTTACTACAAAAACAAAACTTCCTTCGGAGCTACTTCGTGGTCCTCCTTCGTCGTCAGACACTTGTTTTTGTTGCGTAAACTTTTCCTAATAGGTGCCGATTCATTTTTACTATGCGACGAGGTTCGGTTCACGTATTTTATTGGTTCGTGGTAAGTTCCATCGCATTTTTGGAGGGATGGATATGTTTCGCTTTGCGAAACGAGGGGGGTAGAAATGGGTTGAAGTAATGATTATTCCGATTCAAATTTCAAATAGGATCGGTAAGGTAAATTCTTGTCTGAATTTAGTGCCATTTCGATCGTGTGTCGGATTCCAATTTGTAAGTCTGACAATTCTTATAGCCTCCAATTTTAATTCATCATATCTACCTTTAAGAATGGTGCAGTGAGAAACTTTTCCGTCAGGCTCAATCAGGAATTTAACGTATATTTTATCGGAAACCCCTCCTTTTAAGTATTCGGGAAAATATATATTGTCAGAAATAAATTTGTGTAATTCATACTCAGTTTTTGCTTCTATTTTAGTAGTGTCTTCCTCGTTTGTTTCTGGTCCTTCGCGAACTATGATTGGTCCGTATATACTGTCTTCTAGGTGAAGAATTTCTTTTTCGTATTTTTCTGTAGGATAGAGGTAGACTGAATGAGAGATGTCCGTTTTTTTCTTGTTTAAAATAAAATCATTCGCTACTTCGTCTTTGTATTTGTCGTTTTTAGTGATGATTTTAATGTATACGTTTTTAGTTTTTATATTTTCTATTTCAACGATTGTGTCGTTTTTCACCTTTTTGAAAAGTACAAGTTCGTTCAGTTCGTTTTTTATTTGTACTTCGTAATTTGAGATTGCTTTGTGGGTGTAAGAGTCAATGACTTTTAGAGTTAATTTGAATCCATCTCCGGCGAATAAGGTGATTGAAAATCCGAAAATGATTAATGTAATGGTTGTGATGAATGTTTTCATTTTGATAAGATTGAGGATTCAAAGATATAAAATTTGAAGTTTTAGAGGTGGTTCTGTTACTTTTTGTAGCAGCAAAAAGTAACCAAAAACTGCTTGTCGCTGTAAAAATGAATCACCTATACGGAACGTTTACTACAAAAACAAAACTCCTCCTTCGTCGTCAGACACTTGTTTTTGTTGCGTAAACTTTTCCTAAAAGGTACCGATTCATTTTTACTAAGCGACGAATTTCGGTTCACGTATTTTAATGGTTCGAAAATAGTTCAATCGCATTGGTTGGGCGGTTGTATTTTGACTTTGTCAGCGTCCTCTAAAACGAGTGGGCGTCAAATTCTCTGCGAAAATATTTTCTTTCAGTTTTCAAAAGTTACATTTTCATGGATGGCTTTATGTTCATTCTTCGATTTTGTGATTTTAATTATCTTTATGGATTCAACTAGTGCAAGTTTAGTATGGCAAAAAATAAATTACGTCGTTTCAGTGAAATGAAAGAATGGTCGAATGTGTATGAACCATCGTTGGATCCATTAAAGCGAGAGCCTTTTCCGTTGAAAGGGAAGTGGGATGCAGAACATTTCAAGAACGATCATCCGATTGTTTTGGAGTTGGGTTGTGGTAAAGGGGAGTACTCGATTGGAATGGCGGATCATTTTCCAGAGAAGAACTTTATTGGAGTTGATATTAAGGGCGCGCGTATTTGGGTTGGAGCGAAGGATGCTGTGGAACGTGGTGTGGAGAATGTTGCTTTCTTACGAACAAAGATTGATTTTATCACCGATTATTTTGGAGAAAACGAAGTGGATGAAATTTGGTTGACATTCTCAGATCCTCAACCGAATAAACCTAGAAAACGTTTGACTTCATCGTTATTTATAAACCGCTACCGTAAAATCTTGAAAAAAGGTGGTATTATCCATTTAAAAACGGACAGCGATGTCTTGTTTGAATCTACCGAAGAAGAGATCAAAGAACACGGTTATGACTGTTTGGAATTGACTTGGGATTTGTATGCTTCTTTGGAAGGTAAAACGGAGCTAGAACGCGAGATTTTTTCCATCAAAACGCATTATGAAGAGTTGTTTACAGCGAAGGGTAGTGTGATTAAGTATTGTAAGTTTAGGGTGGGGTAATCAAACATTTTATTGCAATGATTATAAGATTCATATATAAGTTAAAATGGCTTTTGTTCTTAATTATTAGTATTATTTTACTTTTTGTAAACAAACATTTTGCTTATTTTGAAATTCCTTTTTTTAGTGTTCCAACAGGATGTGTAAGAATAGATTTTGTAAATAAATCTTCTAATAAAATTAAATTAATTCGAATAATCAACGGTAGAAATAGTCAATTTTTGAAACCAAACATTGAAATTGGGGAGAAGTGCACTATTGTTTTTAAGTGTTCAGGGGAAGGTATTTATAAGTTAAATATTGAATTTGAATCAGGAAGAAAGTATGATGTTGATGAACGATATATAGAATCAGGATATTATAATAAAGAGCTGATTTATGACAGAGAAGTAGTAACAATTTATTAACCCAATTCTATTTTTAAATTTTATTTAAGTAAAATGAAATTATTTAATAATAAAATTACGAGAATATTAATGTTGCCTATTTATTTGGTTGTTTTTATTATTTCAGGTTGTCAAGATTTAGATTTTAATTCGTTAAAATGGAAAAATGCAGATAATTACCAATCTAATTGGGCTTTGAGATGGGATATGTCAAATGATTTGATAGAAAATCATCAAGTTGTTGGAAAAGATACAAGTCAGATTTTTAATCTTCTTGGTAAATCCAAAGTTTTTTATTCTAATGGAATAGGAAGAATAGAATATTCCTTAGGTCCTTGTGAAGCTATGAACAACGGTGTATTAATTCTAACGATAAAAAAAGGGGTAGTATCCCATAAAGTGTGTAAACCCTGCTAAAAGTTATTCTGAAAATATTTTGGCCTCCTCCAAAAAGGCCTAAAAATAATTTTCGGAAATAACTTTTTAGTAATTTAAACACACAATTATGAAAAAAGAAGATTTATTAAAAAGT
>CANGOF010000157.1 GCA_947455515.1 Flavobacteriia bacterium | reverse complement strand
CCGTTTTGGTGTAAGTGGTTGAAAACAGAGAAGAATACATCCATTGTTTTCGTTTTACCAGCGAAGAATTGTACATCATCGATAATCAATACATCTACCATTTGATAGAAGTGAATGAAATCATTGATAGATTCTTGTTTGATTGCATCAATAAATTGGTGAGCAAATTTCTCAGAACCAACGTATAATACGGTTTTATTAGGGTATTTTTCTTTGATGCTAATACCAATTGCGTGTGCTAAATGCGTTTTTCCTAATCCAACACCACCATAAATTAACAATGGGTTGAAAGCAGTTCCTCCAGGTTTGTTTGCTACAGCATAACCCGCAGAGCGCGCTAAACGGTTGCAATCTCCTTCTACGAAATTCTCGAAAGAATAAGCAGGATTCAAGTTAGATTCCACGTTCAATTTCTTTAATCCTGGGATGATAAAAGGATTACGAATTTGATTTTCGTTAATGTTTAAGGGTACACTAACCGGTGAATTCTTAACAGAAGTATTGTTAGAAGTAGGAAGTTTAACCGTATAAGGATTTTTATTTCCTTTGTTATTTTCCATAACAATAGAATACTCTAAACGACCCTCGTTTCCAACTACACGTTTGATTACTTTTTTCAGTAAAACGATGTAATGCTCCTCTAGCCACTCATAGAAAAAATGAGAAGGTACCTGTATCGTTAATACATCGTTGTCTAACTTTACCGGAACGATAGGAACGAACCATGTATTGTATGAATTCAACGCGATATTATCTTTGATAACCTTTAAACATTTTCCCCAAGTCCCTTCGTGATCTGTGTTCATTATATTAATTTAGTATAGGTTTTTACTTTTTGTTGTTTAAAACTTTTTATCTTTGTAAACGACTGTTTTTTAGATAGATAGTTTGAGTGATTTCCCACAATACAAAGATTAGGATAATAAAGTTTAAAAAAAAATCATTTTGCTATTGACTTTTAACTTTTTTTTACTTGTGACAAATTAATTTTGAAATAGAAATTCACTCTCCTTTTTCTTTGGTAACTTTAGTTTTTAAGTCATTTATAAGTAAGATTACTAATCGTTTACGCATGGAAATAAATTTTTCTCAAACCACTCAGATTCGTGTAAGATACGGGGAGACAGACCAGATGGGGTATTGTTATTATGGTAATTATGCGCAATACTTTGAGGTTGGTCGCGTAGAGGCTCTGCGTGCTTTTGGTATGAGTTACCGAGAGATGGAAAAAGATGGGTTTATGTTACCTGTGTTGGATTTTCAAGTTCGTTACCTTGCACCGGCGTATTATGACGACTTATTAACAATTACTACTAAAATAGTGTTGTTGAAAGGTCCTCGAGTTTATTTTGAATATGAGATAGCGAATGAAGATGGAAAGTTGATTTCTGTGGCGAGTACAACGTTGGTTTTTGTTTCAAAAGAAACAATGAAGCCTATTGCTCCGCCGGAGGAGTTTTTGGCGTTAATGGAAAACTATAAAGTGTAGTTTTTTTTACCATTGAGAAATTAAGAGCTTAAGAATAAAGTGTTGGGAGTGGGTGTTTTAAGGGGGGGGGTTGATAGGTTTTTTTTATAATTTGAGTGAAACGAAAATCTAAATGCTCTTTAAGTTTAGTACTTCTATTTATTCTAAATTTCTTAATGGTTAATAATTTTCTGAATTTAATAAAACATAGTATGAATAGTTCGAATTCAATTTTTACATTTCAACAATCCACTAAAGATGCGGTTCTTTCGTATGTTTCTATTCGTGAGGGGGAGGTAAAGTTAGGGGAGAAGGTTTCTGTGTATGCAGATTTAGATTCTTTTGAGGGAAAATATGTAGTGCTTGGGGTAAAAGAAGATGTTGGTCCTCGAGCGAATTTGGGTCTTTCTGGTTCGGATGCTGGGTATGCATGTTTTTTGAAGCGATTTTTGAATATGCAATCGAATTCTTTTTTATCGGGAGAAGATGTGTTGTTGCTGGGAGAGGTAAGGGTCAATTCCGTAATTGATGAGTTGGATGCGTTGAGGAAAGGTGTAGAGGAATTGGATGAGTTGTTGGTTTCGCTTTTGGTGACGATCTATGAAAAAGGGTTGGTTCCTATATTGATAGGAGGAGGGCATAATAATGCGTATCCGTTAATAAAGGCTTGTTCGATGGTTCAGGAGAAGGAGATAGATGTGGTAAATTGTGATCCTCATGCTGATTTTAGAGCGTTGGAAGGAAGGCATAGTGGAAATTCATTCTCGTACGCTAAGAAAGAAGGTTGGTTAGCAAATTATGCGGTGCTTGGATTACATCAACAATATAATAGTCAGTCGATGTTGGATCGTTTGGCTGAAGAAGAGTGTTATGTGACCTTTTTTGAAGAGTATCTAACAGGTCAGCGCGATTTTTTGGCGGATGTCGATGATGTGTTGCGACAAGTGGTTGATACGGTTTTAGGTGTTGAGTTAGATATGGACTCAATAATAAATATGCCATCAAGCGCTTTTACTCCGTCTGGATTTACGTTGGAAGAAGCAAGAAGGTATTTAATTAAGTGTGCAAAATCGAAAAAAGCGGCTTACTTACATTTGCCTGAAGCTGCTCCTAAAAATGAGCGTGAAGCTGCTGTTGTTGGCAAGGCGTTGGCTTATTTGGTGAGTGATTTTGTGAAGGGTTGATTTATAGTTTAAAAATATGGATTTTAATAAATAAGCATAGGGCAATGGGTATGATTAAAAAGAATGATAAATAAGTGAATGTAATTGAGCATTTGATAATGAAATAAATGTTGATTAATTCTGAGTTTTTAGTTTCTAAAAGTGATTTTTCAAATGTATTATCGCTTCTGTTGATTATGTTTAAAGTCCAAATACCTTCCGATTTGCTATATCCTCTAGATTCTTTGAATTTATCATATATTTCATTATAATTTTCTTTTAATTGCAAGTTTAACTTAGAGTTGTATTTTATTTGAATGATAGTGAATATTGGAGATCCAGTTATCATGTAAAATACTGTTGCATAATTATCAAGTGTGTCGTTACCGAAAAAAGTTATGATTAGGCTAATAATTAGTGTTGAAATAAAATAGATCCTTAGGTTTTTTGGTGTAATTATCGTTTTATGTTGCATTAGCTTATCTGGTAAGTGATTTTGTGAAGGGTTGAATAGGTTACTTGTGTATCCAAGGGATGTTTAATAGTCCTTTTCTTATTTTTATTTTAGTTACTTTACCTGTTTCGCATTTAGTAAAGTAATATTCAGATACTGCTATTGTTTTACTTTTAGTGTTTTTACCAAATGTAAAGCTGATGTTGAATTGGTGACCAGAATTTTTTGTGTAAAATTTTTCTTTGTTGGTTATTATCACATCTTCATTTATTGGTTGAGAAAAGTCGAAAGTGCTATTTATTAGTCCGATTGATGTTGATGTGTAAAGTATTAAAAATAATAGAATTGTTATTGTTTTTCGAATATTTTCCGTTTTTAATGAATTGATGATTTTTGATTTTGATGAAGTTGTGATTATAATTATTGTTAGTAGTAAAATGTTGTAAAGCCAATAATTTGAATTTATAAATATGTTGCAATCGTACCAGAATCTTGTTATGAGTGCGATGACAGGTAGTATTAGTCCTAGGTTTAAGTTTTTTAGGTTTT
>CANGOF010000156.1 GCA_947455515.1 Flavobacteriia bacterium | reverse complement strand
CGTTCTTCTTTGTTTTCGATCTCCATAGCGTGGGAAATCATGTTTTGTACGTTTCTTCCGTATTCTGGAAGTAACATCTGAGAACGTTGTGTATTATATTCCATAGTGATTATTGTAAGTCAAATTTAGGAAGAAAGTTTTAGTCTTACCGCTTTATTCTAAAAAGTATATTAACAATTGAGGTATTATTAAAGAAATTTAATACGAACTCTTACAATACACTTAAAAAAGTTAGATATCTAAGTATACTAAAGGTAAGAAGTTTTATAAATATTTTCGCAGAGGATAAGGAGAACTGTGACAAGATTGACGCGATTATTGAGAACGCAGAGATTTCTGCTTTTTGCAGAAAAAAATGATGTAAAGTTTAAAGAAAATGTTAAAATAAATTACTGCGATTGTAATATGAAATCATACGAAATATTATATTTTTTATAAAATTCTTCAATTGGAATCAATTCTAGTTCCTCTCTTCTTTTATTCACATTTTTAGGGTCGAAAATTTTATACGCTTTCGAAATTGCTACTCCGTCTTTCATTTCTCCGTACAAACCTTGACCATAGTAACTTTCCTTAAAATTGCTGTTTTCGACGTAAATCCGATCATAAAGTGATGCGTAATTTCCCGCTTCAAAATTTCCTAATAAAACATGTTGTTTTAACATGTTGAGTATGCTGTCTTGCTTTTCAGGGTATTGCCTTAACCCTTGAAGACTATGAATTAAGGCACCAAAAAAATTTTGATGCTCCCAAACAGAGGTGATTTCTCTACTTGGTAATTTTGCTTTTTTCAAAACATCTAATGTAATATCACCCAAAAGTTTAAATAGGGAATCTGTTACTGGCGTACTTAAATAAAACCTAGAATAACCGATAAAGCGGTCAATCGAAACTAGATTTGTTAGATAACGAGTATTATCATTGGAATAATTGGTATCTATTTTTAGATCTATGGATGCGATTTTATGAAAGTCAACCGATCCGTCGATTGCCATATGACCAGACTCCATGCATTTTGGTTCTTTTGAATATTTTAATTTATATCTAAACAATTGATAAATAGAATCTTGATTTTTGGTTTTTGAAATTTGATTTGTTACTAGAGCAGAATCATAACACTTATAAAAAGCTAATTTATCATCATTAAAAGGCCATACAGTTCCATTTTTCATAAAGCTGTTTAAAGCCTCTTTGTATTGTTTTTGACTATACAAATTTTCAAATTTTCTAAAATTTGTGTAATAAGCATGTAGGTCAAAATTTTGTGATAGTACAGACGTACTTAATATCAATAAAGTAACATTAATAAATAATTTCATCATAAAAGTTTAATTAAAAAGGGAGTTTATACATCCCTAAGGTTTAGAAATCACCAATCTATTTTTTTATCAAATCTAAGAAAAAAGATAGTTAGTTTATAGTGAGACGTTTAATCGTTAGTTGTTTTTTCTAAATGAATAATTAACCTCGTTCCATCATAAAAACGGTAGTCATATGTAATAATACCTAAATCTTTGTTAAAAATAAATGTTAATTTGTTTTCACCTAATCTACTATGAATACCAATTGCTTCAATTTTCCAGCAGTTAGGTATTATTTCACCATTCAATAGAAAAGTATCCTTTGATATCACTTTGAACTTAGAATTAACAATTCCCTTAAATTCTCCTCTCTTTGGAATACCCCCCAAAATGGTTAATGAAGAATTCCATACACTATCGATAAAAAGTTTTTTAAATTTTACTTCTGGAAATGGAGCGATCTGACAATAAATATATTGATTTGAACGTGGTGGATGTTGCCAAAGAAAATTTTCATTTTCAAATAGTCCTGTTACCTCCTTTTTTGTCCACTGCCAAGGCTGATATTTTTCCATCCTTTTTCTCCAACCAATAACAGGATTCACAAATGTTTTTAATCCAATTGTATCAGGAAAATAGGAATACTCTATAGCTTGTTGTTTTTCATCGAATTTCCATTTTGTATTTAATTTTTTCAGGATTAATTGCTCATTTGTTTTTGTGTTATTTGTGGAGATGAATTCACATTTATATTGATAAACAAAATTTTTAAATATTAATGAATCATTGTTTTGTGCGAAATTTTGATTGTAATAGATGAGTAATATATAAAATAATAAAAGTATTTTTTTCATGACTTTGTATATTGATTCAATTCATTAGGATATCTTACTCCAATTTGGTTTCTCCTTTAAAATCGAAATGATTTTATGACGAATAATTTTATTCTCGGGTAACTCTAAATTGGGGTCTTTTTGTAATATTTCGCGTGCTTTTTCGCGTGCAGTGACCACCAAATGATTGTCTTTAACCAGATCTGCAATTTTTAAATCGAGTATACCACTTTGTTGGGTTCCCATAATGTCGCCTGGTCCACGTAGTTCTAAATCGACTTCAGCAATTTCAAAACCGTCTTGTGTACGAACCATCGTAGCCATGCGTTTTTTACTTTCTTTGGAAAGTTTGTCTTTAGTCATTAAAATACAATAGGATTTTTCAGACCCACGACCCACACGACCGCGTAATTGATGTAATTGGGATAAGCCAAATCGTTCCGCACTTTCGATAATCATAATGGATGCATTTGGGACATTGACACCTACTTCGATCACAGTTGTAGCGACCATGATTTGTGTATGACCTTCAATAAATTGACGCATTTCAAAATCTTTGGCTTCCGGTTTCATTTGTCCATGTACGATACTTACATGATATTGTGGTCTTGGAAATGCACGAGTTACGGATTCATATCCTTCCATTAAATTATGGTAATCCAAGGATTCAGATTCATTGATTAAAGGAAAAACAATATAAACCTGTCTGCCTTTCGCAATTTCATTGCGCATAAAACCAAAAATGCGCGAACGATCCCCTTCAAATCGGTGTTCTGTAGTAATTGGTTTTCTACCAGGTGGTAATTCATCGATTACCGAAACATCCAAATCTCCATAGACCGTCATTGCTAAGGTGCGTGGAATCGGTGTTGCTGTCATGACTAAAATATGCGGCGGTGTTTCATTTTTTGCCCATAAACGGGAGCGTTGAGCTACCCCAAAACGGTGTTGTTCATCGATGACAACCAATCCAAGTTTAGTGAATTTGACATTATCTTCTAATAAAGCATGTGTTCCAACCAAGATGTGCGCTTCGCCGGTTTCTAATTCTTGATGAATTACTTTACGGGCCGATTTCTTAACCGAACCTGTCAATTTTTGAACTTTGATTGGTAAGTTTTTTACCAAGTCGGAGATGGTTTCAAAATGTTGTTGCGCTAATATTTCGGTTGGCGCCATGATGGCAGCTTGGTAACCATTTCCGACTGCCATGAGCATACATAACAGTGCGACTAACGTTTTACCAGAACCAACATCTCCTTGAAGCAAGCGATTCATGTGGTGACCACTTTTGATGTCGTGACGAATTTCTCGTATTACTCTTTTTTGAGCATTCGTTAGTGGAAAGGGGAGGTGATGTTCATAGAAATCCATGAAGACACTCCCGACTTCAGCAAAGACATTTCCTTTGTTTTTTTGTAACGCTATTTGTTTACGGAGTAATAATTCAAGTTGTAAAAAGAATAATTCCTCAAATTTCAGTCGGTATTTTGCCGCTTCTGCTAGTTCTAAGTTTTGAGGGTAATGTATTTGTTTAATGGCTGTTTCGCGCGGAAGAAGGTGTAGTTCTTGAATAATTTCAGG
>CANGOF010000155.1 GCA_947455515.1 Flavobacteriia bacterium | reverse complement strand
GATAGATTCCAAAATACATTACCTAAGTTTGTTAGGCCTATAGAATCGTTTAAATTGGCATTGTTTCCGCGTTTACCAAATTCGTTCATACGTACTTTTTTTATAGCTTTCGCTTTGATTTAGGATGCAAAAGTACACCTATTCTCCAAAATACTCAATATTTTTTTTCCCTTTTTCAAACAAATATTAACTAATTGTAAAGAAATCTGTTGAAAACTCTCTTTTACAAAGTAATATAAGTTAAAATTTAACATTTCTACCTAACACCCTAACAACTCAATCAAGACCAAAGGTCTCTTCATGCCCTAACCTATCCTTTACTTAACTCCAACGTTCACACTGAATTTCTTAATGGTAAAATCTTTCAAAGAGTAACTTTCAACTTTTTCTTATATTTACTTTCAAATTATTGCAACCAATGAAAAAGAATCTCACACTACTTTTAACTTTCTACTTTCTACTTTTAACTACATTAAGTTATTCTCAATCTACCATTCGACCAGTGTCTTGGGCGAAACAAATCAACCTCCCTCCTTTTTACAACTTATATAAGGTAGATGAATTCGTATATCGCTCCGAACAACCGACTAAAGAAGGGATGAAAGCTTTAGACAGTTTGGGAATTAAATCCATTTTGAGCCTGCGAAACATTTTAACCGATAAATTGGCTGCAAAAGACACAAAACTTACGCTTTGTCAATACCGTATCAACACCTGGACGATTACCTATGAAGAAGTCGTAGCAAGTCTCAGAATTCTTATCAATGTCGATAAACCAACCTTGGTGCACTGCAAACATGGTTCCGATCGAACTGGCTGCATCATCGCTGCATACCGAATGGCAGTTCAAAACTGGTCAAAAGAAGATGCTATCAAAGAATTTCGTGAAGGTGGCTATGGTTTTCATGAAGAATGGTTCGAAAATATTCTGATACTATTAGAAAAAATTGATATCGACCAAATGAAAGCGGAACTCGGATTAATTAAGTAATCCCTACTATCGCTTATTCAGATTGGAATGTTTATATGTTATTCCTTACCGTAAATTCCTCACTACAATAAACTCTATTTTTGTCAGTTATAATTAAAAAAACATAATTATGACGCGATTTCTATGTATCCTAAGCTTACTAATATTACCATCTTTATATAGTATTTCTCAAGAAAACAGTAAACTAAGCGCAGAAGAAAAGGCTTACTTTTTCCATATCGTTCGTAAAAGTCCCATTTTAGAAAAAAATATTGGTCGTTACATCGAGTACAAAGGACCTCAAATTAGTTTCGCAAGTGGTGATTTAAACTACGATTCCATCGAATCAATTATCATTAACAATCCTAGCCTACTTTTTATTCGTTCTTCCGAAATTGCTAAATCTCCTAAAGGACTAATCGCCGAAGCTGCTAACAAAATGGCACTTTGGGAATTAAACAAAATCCTTCTAGCAAAACGTTTTGATAACGAAGAAGAAATCACCATGTACCAAGGAAAATTGGACAATTTCGAAACAATTCTTCTAAAAAAACTACCACGTTCCGCTATTAAAGAAGATAACAAAGGAAACGAATTTCCCCATAAAAAAATCTACAACCTCTTAGATCCTGTGTTGAGTTTGGAAGAAAAAAGGGAGATGATTAGTTCCTTCTATTTCCTAACCAAAAGCGATCAATTAAATACCTTAGATGCGATTAATTATGCAGTTAATAACTATGTAGAAAATCGCACTTACTACATTTACAAAGCTTTAGGTGGCGAAGCGGATTTCTTCACAAACATTCTAGTTGCAGCAGGAGATGGAAGTAATACCACAGGCTTATTAGACGAACGTGAAAAAGACGAACAAGGTCGCTGGAACAAAGGTCTACCAAAAGCAGTGGGACTATTTCCTTACCAATTAGAAATGCTAACAGGTGAAAAAGGGGAAAATACGATCGAACCAAAACGATTTACAGTAAACCACCTAAAAACAGTTGGACATAACAAAATCACAAACCTTCACTTTGATGTTTGGGGGTATAATTCCAAAAAACAAACCACGGTTGTCATCGAAAAAAATGGAATTTCTTACCATTTGTTCGGTTCAGGGAGTACGCGTTTTTTATCGCCAGACTCTACCTTTTCCGATGGTGCGACTTTTCAAAGTGTAATTAACGAACTTGAATTCGTTAAAATCAAGAAATTAAACGATATGATCTCCGGTAAACGAGGGTTTGATTATTGGATTAGCCATTACGAAAAGAAAAAAGCGGAAAGTGCAAAAGACATTAAAAAATTAGAATTAGAATATTCCGATTTTGGGCATACTTCCATTGTTACTAAGAATAAAATGTCGCGAAAAGGGAAAAAAGCGATGAAAAAAGCGAGAACCGAACGACCAAATGAACAAATCGATCCTAAAAAATCAGCAGATATCAAACCAAAAACGGATTCTCAAAAAGACAAACGTTCCATCATACAAGAAGAATTAATCCGTGAGAATGAAAAATACAAAACCTATGTGGGCAACATCAAAAACTTAAAATACGAAAAAGAAAACGCACAAAAAATATTAGCAGAATACCAATTAAAACTAAATTACTACAATAGTTTAATGGGAACAAATTGGGCGAAATTCACCTATAAAGAGGGATTATACACGTTCAGTGATTCAACTACGTTTGACATGTTGACCCAAGAATTTCAATTTCCAGAAAGCGAAGAATCAGACACTTTTGAAGTACGTTTATTAGCAATTCCATATTCTTGTCTATCCAAACAAGCAGATGAAGTAATGTTGCATATCCACATGACGGATGCAGAACCATCGTATGATGCACGATTACAAATACGTCTAGAGGATGCATTCGAATCGGATAAATATGTTTTAACTAGACAATTAATTTCAAAAGAAGACAGTGTTGCAGTGAAACAATTTTTCGAATCCATGTTGAATAAAAAACTACCAATTTACATCAAGGCAAAAGGAAATGGTGTCGGTATGTGGAATGGAAATAAAACGGTCAAGTCACCGAAAGTGGGTGAACTCTCCTCCTATCCTGGAAGTACACCGGAAGCACGAAGAGATTCTAGAATGGATACCTCTTTTGTTCGTCTAAGAAAAACAGAATTAATTATCAAAACGAAAAACAACATCACGTTTGAGGTGAATTCATTTACAGATCCTGTTGCGAGTAACCTAGAAATTACGAACCCTGCTATTTTAGCGGCAATGGATAAATATGGTTTTACAAAAAATGATATTCTAAGTGCCTATCGTTCGGCGTTTATCCTTAAGAAAATGCGTCAAGAATTAAATATTCTTGCAGGTGAATATTTAGACCAACAAACCGCCAAAATTGTCTTAGATCGTCTAAATTCAGAAGTTGATAAAGCAAAGATTTATGTCGGTAAAACAAGCTTTAAATTGAAGGATTTGTTACCTTAAATAAATTGTTTTTTTTTGTAGCTCAGAGATTTTTAAGAAATGGACGTATTTGTATGTGTGTGTCTTTTGAAAACAAAGAGATAATCTAATATCAGTTTTCAAAATTTGACAAAGTCAAATTAAACTCTGCGTCCTCCAAAACGCATGTAAGTCAAGAACTCCAAATCCTCTGCGATAATTTACCATCGCAAATATCAAATAATTTCACATATTTATTAGCGCAGAGATTTCTATGTTAAAATGCAAACTTTCATTTCACTTTCTGATAGTTTTTCGGTTACTTTTTTAATATATGGTGTTTTTCTGTTAATTACAGCCATAATTCGATGTACTAATTTATT
>CANGOF010000154.1 GCA_947455515.1 Flavobacteriia bacterium | reverse complement strand
TCGAAGTTTACGTCTACTACAGGACCAATTACCTGGGATATTTTACCTTGAACTGACATAGTTGTTGCCTTTTAAGTGTAATTCTGAATTTGGGTGCAAAGATATATCTTTTATTTTTTTATTTACTATGATTCCATGGAAAATTCATTTTTTTACGAAATTAATCGCTCAATATGATTTTCCCCAAATGCATAAGGGATATACGCTAAGGAAGGAATTTCATTTGTAATAATAACATTTCCACTTTTCCCTAACGAAATACTTCCATGGGTTTCATTAATTCCCATAGCATATGCAGCGTTTAAGGTTAGTGCGTTTATCGCTTCCTCTGGTGTCAATTTCATTTTGATACATGCTAAAGAAAATACAACTTGTAAATTTCCTGTTGGGGTAGTACCAGGGTTGAAATCACTCGCCAATGCAATAGGTAAACCAGCTTCGATTAATTTTCTCGCATTTCCAAAAGGGATAGAAATGAAGTGAGAACAACTAGGCAGAAGTGTTGGCATACACTCCGAGTGTTTAATGGCATCGATGTCTTCATCTGAAATTTCTTCTAAGTGATCGACTGATAAAGCACCTAACTCAATTGCTTTTGCAATACCTCCCATCACAGAAAATTGATTCACATGTACCTTAGGGATTAAACCATGTTTTTTGCCAGCGATTAAAATTTCTTCCATTTCTTCTAATGAGAAATAATTTCGTTCACAAAACACATCGATGTAATCTGCTAATTGTTCTTCCTCAATTTTTGGAAGCAATTCATTAATTATCAAATCGATGTAACCTCTGTGGTTTTCTTTAAATTTAGTTGGAAAAGCATGTGCTCCTAAAAAAGTAGCTTTCACAGCAATTGGAAGGACTTCTTTTAACCTCTTTATTACACGTAACATTTTTATTTCAGCCTCTACCGTTAAACCATACCCTGATTTAATTTCAATTGCACCCGTTCCGGTTGCCATCACCTTTTTCACGCGTATCAAGGCCTCTTCGAATAATTCATCTTCGGATTTTTCTGCTAAACGTCTGGCAGAATTTAATATCCCACCACCTTTCAATGCAATTTCTTCGTATGTTAAACCTTTAATGCGATCTACGAATTCTTCTTCGCGACTTTTTGCAAAAACAATATGGGTGTGTGAATCACAGAAAGCAGGGAGTACATATTTACCATCTGCATCAATCACTTCCACATTTCTCCAATCTGTAATCCCTTCCCATTCGTTCATCGCTCCATAAGCAACAATGATATTGTCTTCAATTGCCAAATACGCATTTTCAAGAATTGGCAAGTGTTGCATATCTCGACCTACACGAGCAATCGGCATATCTTCACCGTATTGAACTAACCCTTTGATGTTTTTGATTAGAATTTTTGACATAATTCTTACTTTTTAACGATTATCTTTCTCCAATTTGTTGTCTCCACATAGCGAAATATAAACCTTTTTCGTCCAATAATTCGCTGTGTTTACCTTCTTCAATGATGTGTCCTTTTTCAAGAACAAAAATTCGATCCGCATGCATGATTGTACTTAATCGATGTGCAATTAAGATGGTTACATGTGATCTAGTAGACGATAATTCTCTTACCGTTTTACTAATTTCTTCTTCTGTTAGTGAATCTAAAGCAGAGGTAGCTTCATCAAACACTAACAAAGAAGGATTTCTTAGTAATGCACGAGCAATTGATAAGCGTTGTTTTTCACCACCAGAAACTTTCACTCCGCCTTCCCCAATCATTGTATCAAGCCCTTTGTCTGCACGCGCTAATAATGTTTGACAAGCAGCTTGTTCCAATGCTTTCATACATTCATCATCACTCGCATTTGGTGCAACAAATAATAAATTTTCTTTGATCGTACCCGAAAATAATTGGGTGTCTTGTGTTACAAATCCAATTTGCGTGCGAAGTTGATCTAAATCTACTGCATGACTGCTAATTCCGTTATAAGAAATTTCTCCTTCTTGCGGTTGGTATAGTCCTACGAGTAATTTAACTAAGGAAGTTTTCCCTGATCCAGAAGGACCTACAAAAGCAATGGTTTCTCCTTTTTTGGTTGTAAAACTAATATTTTCAAGTGCTTTAGAAGTGGCACTTTGGTGTTTAAAAGAAACATTGGTAAATCCAAGCGTATCTATTCCAAGAATTTGAGTTGGATTAGACGGTTTTTTCTCAATCGGAGTGTCCAAAATCGTTTGAAAATTATCCAATGAAACTTCAGCTTCACGGTAGATATTGATGATGTTCCCTAATTCTTGTAGAGGACCAAAAATGAAGAAAGAATAAATCTGTAAAGAAAATAATTCTCCGAGGGTCATGTTATCTGCAAAAATCAGATACATTAACAAAAACAAAATACTACTTCTTAGTAGATTCACGAATGTACCTTGGATAAAACTAATACTACGGATGTAGCGTACTTTTTTAAGTTCTAATCCTAAAATCTTAAGGGTTGTATCGTTTAGACGATTAATTTCTTGGTCCGCTAAACCTAAACTTTTTACTAATTCAATATTTCGAAGAGATTCCGTTGTTGAACCTGCTAAAGCAGTTGTTTCACCAACAATTTTCTTTTGAATTACTTTGATTCGTTTACTTAATACCGAACTAATAAAACCTAATAAAGGAACTGCTGCAAAATATACTGGAGCAATTAACCAGTGGATACGAATTGCATATACCATAACGAAAATGACACCGATTAAGGAAGTAAAAAGAATTCCGATGAAAGCATTAATCAATTTTTCAACGTCTGTTCTCACTTTTTGAAGTTTACCTAAGGTTTCGCCACTTCGTTGGTCTTCAAAAACTTGATAAGGCAATTCTAAGGAATGTTTTAATCCATCGGAATATATTTTTGCACCCAATTTTTGGGTAATTACATTCACAAAATAATCTTGGAAATTTTTAGCGATACGAGAAACCATCGCTGCACCCATTGAAAGTAATATTAGTCCGCCTACTCCTTTGATATAATATGCTTTATCATGTTCATGAGGATTTGTAGCATACTCATCCACAATGCGTTTGAAGAATAATGGATCAATAAGTGAAAACACTTGATTTATAGCTGCTAATAATAGTGCTAGAATGACTAACCATTTATAATTTTTAAGGTAAGAGAGTAATAATTTCATTTAATTTTCTGGTTTTGAAGAACGAAAATAAGGAATTTATTAGTGTAAACTTTAATTAAAAAAGGAAAATGGAATAAGTCATTTCCTATTAAAGTCAATATGTGTAGTGGTCTCAAGTCTCAAGTCTAAGTTCTTTTATAATTTCTTTCCGAAATTGTTAAAAAAAACTAAAATTCATTAATTTAGCAGTTTGTTTCTTTGGGTAAATAGATGTCAACCTAACCTTAGTGTTTTCAACTATTTGACTATCAGAAATATATAAAAAATTAATTGAAATTTACACGTTTATGGAAACACCAATTAGTTACGTTCCTATCTTAATTCAGCTTGCTGTTGCTCTCGGATTCGTGGTTACGACCATTTTTGCAACACATATTTTAGGTCCAAAGAGAAAATCGAAAAAGAAATTAGATCCATTTGAGTGTGGTATCGAGTCTTCTGGTAATGCTCGTGTACCTTATTCAGTGCGTTATTTCTTAACTGCTATTTTATTTGTATTATTTGATGTGGAGGTAATCTTCATGTATCCTTGGGCAGTAAATTTTAAAGCATTAGGATTGACAGGATTATTAGAAATGTTTTTATTTATAGGACTTCTTTTATTAGGCTTCTTCTATGTGATTAAGAAAGGTGCTTTAAAATGGGAAGACAACAACTAGACTATGAGTACAGAAAATAAAGATATCATTGAATCTTCGGTAAATATTACCAAAGCACCGGAAGGAATTGAAGGAGCTGGTTTTTTTGCCACTTCGTTGGA
>CANGOF010000153.1 GCA_947455515.1 Flavobacteriia bacterium | reverse complement strand
CCTATTTTTTCACCTCTCGAAAATAATTTTAAACGATATCCTTTTTCAGAAGCATATTTAACATCTTGAGGTTTGATGTTTCGGATACCATAATTAAAGATTTGCTCTGGTTTTAAAGTCACCCCAAAAGCATGTTTAATTAAGAGTAACAATTTGAATTTAGAATCATAAGCATCCACATCTAACGTAGGGTCTGATTCTGCGAAACCTAATGCTGTTGCTTCTGCTAAAGCTGTTTCGTAATCCTTACCATAATTAGTTTGTGTTAGAATGTAATTGGTTGTTCCATTCACGATACCTAATACACCAGAAAGTGAATCATTATTGTAATACTCTTCCAGATTTCGAATGATTGGAATAGATCCACCAACAGATGCTTCGTACAACAAGGAAACTTTATTTTCTTTTGCTAATGCTAATAATGTATCCAAGTTTTCTGCTAACATTTTCTTATTTGCAGTTACCACGTGTTTTTTACGAGAAAGTGCTTCCGAAACAATCTCAAATGCAGCTTTTGAGTCGTCAATTAATTCGACAACCACATTAATGTTCTCATCATGAAGGATGTCGTTTTTATCGTAAGAAAAATGTTCAGCAGCGATGCTTCGTTTTTTACTTGCACTTTTCACTACAATCTTTGCAATACTTGCATCTAATAAATTGGATTTGTTTAATACGTCATATAATCCGTTTCCTACACACCCAAATCCAAATAGACCTATGTTTAATTTATTTCTCATCTTACTTATTTAAAAAGTTTATTAATATATTTTCTAATGTTTTTGTTTCTACTAAAAATCCATCATGTCCAAAAATAGAATCAATAATTTCTAATTCAGCATTCGGAATGTGACTTGCTAAAAATGCTTGTTCACTAACTGGAAAAAGTAAATCACTCGTAATTCCAATGACCAATGTGTTAGCAGGTATTTGACCAAGTGCTTTTTCTACAGATCCACGATTTCTACCTATATTATGACTATCCATTGCTTTACTCAAATACCAATAGGAATAGGCATTAAAACGGTTTACCAATTTTTGACCTTGATATGCTTGATAGGAACTCGCTTTGAAGTTGTCACTTTTATCATTTACATCCTCCGATTGTGTTTTAACATATCCTTCGTAAGAACGGTAACTCAACATTGCGATGCTTCGAGCAGCTTTTAAGCCTTTTTGTCCTCCTTCCGGAATTTCTTGTTCAAAGGTTTCGTCTGCTAATAAGGACAAACGTTGAGATTCATTAAATGCAATTCCAAAAGGGGAATGCTTAGCATTCGTAGCAATTAGCACTAACTTTTCCAATTTCTCTTGTAGAATATATGCAAATTCTTGCGCTTGATGACCACCCAAAGAGGATCCAATCAAAACATGTATTTTATCAATACCAAGTTCCGTTTTTAATAATTGATGCGCATTAGCCATATCCCTTGGTGTAATTAAAGGGAATTTTAAATAGCTTAGTGATTCTGGAAGTTGATTGGATTGAGGGCCGGTACTACCATAACAAGAACCGATAATATTTGCGCAAATAATATAATAATCTGGCTTATCAAACAAATCACCTTCGCCAAACAACCCATTCCACCAATCCGAAACATCAGAATTTGCGGTTAATGCATGACAAACCCAAATAATTTTTGAAGTAGGAGTGAGTGTTCCAAAGGTGTGGTACGTAATTTCTAAATTGGGTAAGGAACTACCAGATTCTAAGAGAAATTCACTCGAAAAGTGAAAAGTGTTTACTTGTTTCATCTTCTTTACATTTATATTCTTCCAATGCACTATGCGTTGAAATCTGGATTTGGCACCGATTTTCCAATCTACCGAAGCAGACTTACAGTTGGTTGCCAGAGGTTCACTGAGCCAGTCTCTCACCTCTTCTTTATAAATCAAGAATCACGTGTGTGACATTTGACAATGCAAATATATTGAAATAATTCAATATACAATGATTCTAAATACGAATTTAATTTCCTCTAATTCTACCTTAGTGATAGTTCTTTTTTTATATTTGTAAAAAAAAACAATGCTATCTAAAAAATCCAAATATGCTATCAAGGCATTGATTGCTTTAGCTAAAAATTACGGAAATTCTGCACCACTAAGAATTTCAACGATTTCAGAAGAAGAAAAAATCCCTAGAAAATTTTTAGAAGCTATATTGGTTGAACTAAGAAATAATGGTTTAGTTCATAGTAAAATGGGAGCAAGTGGTGGGTATTATTTAGCAAAACATCCCCAAGAAATAGTTTTAAGTCAAATCATACGTATTTCTGGTGGACCAATTGCTATGCTACCTTGTGTGAGTCTAAATTTCTATGAAACGTGCGAGGAATGTGTAAGCGAAGCAACTTGCGGTCTACATGATGTAATGCTAGAAGTTCGTGAAGCAACAATTCGTATTCTCTCCAAAACAAGTCTTTCAGACATGTTAGAACGCGAAGAAAATCTTAGAAAGAAATTTGGAGTGAAGTAGAATTTAATTTTCTTTTTTCATTTTCGTAATCCATAAATACAAGGAAATCATTAAAGTGATTCCAAAAAGTATCCCGATTACTCCAGCATATTCTTTGACCTCTTTCCAAAACATTGCTCCTAACAACAAATAGATCGTAGCGATTGCAAGTTTTAATGGGATTAATTCCCAATTTGACCAAGTTGTTTTTTTAGTGAAGAAATTCATAGTTCTATAATTTCAGTAAAATTTGACATTATAGTTGAATAAAAAAATGACATAAATTTCTTTTCGGAAGAAATAAAGTTTATTTTAATTTATCTCTCCATTTTCTTATTACTTTGATCATTTTATTTCCTCTTTGTAGTTGTAGAAATACATATTCATCTTTACTGAAATTCTGATTGAAACGCTTTACTGCTTCAATCGATGAACCTCCAAAATCTAATGTATAGGATGATTCGGCATGTTTTTTTATAAGAAAATCAATTAAAAAATGCATCGCACCCAATTTCTTACCAATTTCATTTACACCCCCTTTATGGTAAATAATGCGATTATTGGTTATGCTAAAAAAACAAGACGCCAATAATAATTCATCTTGATAAACAGAATAGATGAATCCTTTTTCAACTTTCAATGTGTTCTCAATCAACTGATACAATTTATCGTAATCTTGTTGTGTTACTTTTTTTATATGTATTCCTCGATGCGCTTTAAAAAGGTCTACAACAGATGTAATATCAGTACTTTCTTCAATTCGTAATTCTGCTTTATTTGCTTTGCTTAAATTACGTTTTAAATTGCTCGAATACCTTTGTTGTAAATCTTGATACGTTGCTGATAAATAAACTACTTGGCATTTTTTTAACGTAGAAGTAAATCCTTTCGGTATAATTAATAGGGAAGGATTCACACTGAAATCAATGGAGGTGATTTTTTTGGGAATAGTTTGAAAAAAAGAATTGATTGTTTCGTTCGTAATTTCATTAGACGAAAAAATACCTAATTGCATTGTGTAAATAGGAGAATACCAATAGGATAATCCAAATTTAGAATTGATAGTAATTGGGAAAACATACTCGTAATTTTCACTAATTAATGCAGACCAATTTGGAAATACCGCATCTAAATACCAAGTATAAGCATACGCCATACCATTGGATGCTTTTTCAATAGCGTCATCCCACCGAATTTTATCAATCTGGCTATTTGTAAAATAGGATATCACTAACGAATTACTCATTTGAATAGTTTTTGTAATTGATTCAGTTGATTTTCAATTGTATAAATGGTATTTGAATTTGATTCAATCTTGTTGCTTGGTTGCAATAAATAGTTTGTTACTTTTTCTACCAAGTCAGGAATAGACTCAAAAGTAATACATTCATTAACAATCGCTTCATTGAATGGATATTCTTTCGAAATAATAATAGGTTTACCATAATGGATTGCATCGTTCACCCCTCCAGAAACCTTCGAT
>CANGOF010000152.1 GCA_947455515.1 Flavobacteriia bacterium | reverse complement strand
TTCGCTAAAAAGAACAATGGAACATTCATTCTTCGTGTAGAAGATACCGATCAAACACGTTTCGTTGAGGGTGCACAAGACTATATTATGGATGCCCTAAACTGGTGTGGAATAAATCCTACTGAAGGACCAGGAATTGGAGGTAACTACGGACCGTATGTTCAATCCGAGCGTAAAGCAATGTATCGTCCTTTTGCTGAAGAGTTGGTTAAAAATGATAAAGCTTATTATGCATTTGATACTCCTGAAGAGTTAGACAAAGTTCGTGAGCAAGCGAAAGAAATGGGTATGCCGAACTGGCAATATAATAGTGTAACAAGAGCATCCTTAAAGAACTCTTTGACACTTCCAGCAGATGAAGTTCAACGAAGATTAGAAGCAGGAGATCAATATGTGATTCGTATGAAAATGCCACGTAATCACGACGTGCGATTTGAAGATATTATCCGTGGATGGGTATTGGTAAATACAAACAATTTGGACGATAAAGTTTTGTTCAAAAGTGATGGTATGCCAACCTACCATTTAGCAAATATTGTAGACGATCATTTGATGGAAATTAGTCATGTGATTCGTGGAGAAGAGTGGTTACCTTCTGCTCCATTACACGTATTATTATATGAAGCATTTGGATGGGATTGTCCAAAATTTGCACACCTACCTTTGCTACTTCGTCCGGATGGAAATGGTAAATTATCGAAGCGTGATGGTGACCGTTTAGGCTTCCCTGTGTTCCCTACAAATTGGATTACGTCCGAAGGAGAATTGTATTCTGGGTACCGTGAAAAAGGATATTTACCAGAGGCATTTATTAACATGTTAGCCTTCCTTGGATGGAACCCAGGAACCCACCAAGAGTTGTTTTCATTAGCAGAATTAGAAGAAGCTTTTAGCCTAGAAAGGGTAGGAAAAGCAGGTGCAAAATTCGACGCTGAGAAGACAAAATGGTTCCAACAACAACATTTGAAAAACACTTCGAATGAACGCTTAGCAGAGATAATTTCGCAAAATTCAATTGAAAAATACGACTTAAACACATTAACAGCGATTTGTGGTTTAATGAAAGAACGTGCAACGTTCCCGGATGACATCTTAAAAGAAGGGGCTTATTTGTTAGCACGTCCTACGGAATTTGATGCACAAACTGTAAGTAAAAAATGGAACGAAAGTGCACCAGCATTGATGCGTGAATGGACAACAATTTTGGAAAGAATTTCGACATTTGATGCACCAACCATTGAAGCTACATTCAAAGAATTTTTGACAGAAAAGAATCTTGGAATTGGAGCGGTGCTTCCACTTTTTAGATTGTTGTTGACAGGTGTTGGAATGGGACCAAGTATGTTTGACATTGCAACTTTTTTAGGGAAAGAAGAAGTGATCGAACGTATGAAAATTGGGATGGAAAAGTTGAGTTAAGAGTGTTGTCTTTCGACTACGCTCAAGATGAAAATTAAGATAAAATTCATAACACAAAATAGAAGAAGAAAGACTTAAAATAAGGATTCAAATTTTAAGTTTTTCTTCTTTCTTTTTTTAAGAAAAACTACTCAAAAAAGTCAATTTAAAAATTCAAAATAAGCAACAAAAAATGACTTCGACTTCGCTCAGTCAGACAATGAAAATATAAAAAAACAGCATCATCAAAAACAACATGAAACACACAATAGAAGTAAACGGAATTAAACTTTATGCCTTTCATGGATGTCTTCCAGAGGAAACAAAAATTGGTGGACACTATTTAGTAGATGTACATATGGTGACCAATTTTCAGAAGGCAGCAGAAAAAGATACCTTGGAAGATACGATTGATTATGTAGACGTGAATCGTATCGTAAAAGAAGAAATGGCAATCCCGAGTAAATTAATAGAACATGTAGGTCAACGTATACTTATTCGCATGGAAAATGAATTAAAAAACTTGGAAGGTGTGCGTATCAAAATCTCCAAAATTTGTCCTCCGATAAACGGCGATGTAGAGAATGTTGCGATCATCATTGAGCGATAATTCTAAAAGTTTTAGTCCAATTGAGCGGACTCGAATTAGTCCAATTGAGCGTAGTCGAAATTCAGACTTCGACTACGCTCAGTCAGACTAGAAGTTAAATTCAGTCAGACTGAAAACATAAAAAATAAATTTTCATTCCATTTGCAACAACGAAAAATCTTATTAACTTTGTAATTCGAAAATGGTCTTGTGGCCGAGCGGCTAGGCACCGGTCTGCAAAACCGTCTACAGCGGTTCGAATCCGCTCGAGACCTCCAAATTTGTGAAAAGAACCCCGACTGAAAAGTTGGGGTTTTTTGGTTAAATAAATATATATTTACTGAAAAATATAATTTAATGAAATCACTTACAATTAATAAGGCGCTTTTAACTATTATAAATCGTTACCCTAAAACCAAGAAATACATTTCTATGATTTTAGATATTAAAGCTAAAAATCCTAAAATGTTTAACGTAAGTATGTTTTTAATCTCCTTTATTGTTATCTATAATTTTGGCAAAATGGTGGGTGAAATAGTGTTTTATTTAAAATAAATATTGGTCACCTATCCGCAATCACCCCTATCAGCTGATTATTAATATATACCGTTTCTCTACCAACTTGTTTTTTGGAAAGCATATTCATTCCAACCAATTGCATTAATTTTTTATCCGCCGTTTGACGACTAGAAATCTTACACGAGGGAGAATTAACAATATGTACCGCACGAATATAAGGTTGATGAAAAAGTAATTTAATTATTTCCGTATTAAATTTTGGGTCTTCGTCTAGAATGTAATTTTTAACATTTTCATAAAGTTCATTTACTTTTTCAATTAACTGGATGGTGTAATACGAAGTTTGTTCTACACCTTCTAAAATAAATAAAATCCAATTTTTCCAAGAAAAACGTTCTGTAACTGCTCCTAAAGAAGCATAATATTCATTCTTATTTCTAATTATAAAACCGGACAAATAAAGTACTGGATACGCCAATAAATCATATTGCATCAATAACAATAAATTCAATATACGACCTGTTCTCCCATTTCCATCAGCAAAAGGATGTATCGCTTCAAACTGATAATGTGTTATTGCCATTTTTAATAATGGATCGTGCGTAAACTTTTTATCATTCATAAAATCAATTAAATTTTCTAATAAATTTTCAATGATCCCTTTACCTCTAGGCGGTGTGTAAATGATTTGACCACTAGTCATTGAACTTCCACCTTTCTTAATTACCGTAGTTAATGTTGGTGGTCGTATTCCTTGACTTGTATCTTCTATTTTTTGGTAAATAGCCAATATCGTTTCAATATCTATTTCTTGTTTTTCTTGAACTAATTTTACACCAACCTCTAATGCTTCTCTGTAACGTAATACCTCTCTAGCTGATGAAGACATTTCCGTTGTATCAATTGCTAACGCTTGATACAATTCATCGTGTGTTGTAAAAATATTTTCAATCTCTGAAGAGTCTTTTGCCTCACGAAGTGTAATGGTATTTATTAACATCAATGGGTTCGGTAACGTTCTAACTATACCGTCTAATTTCCCCAATACTCCTCTGGTTTGTGCAAGTTTTGTTAAAATATCAATATCTAGGACTTTCTCGTCTAACGGGGGGAGAACAGGTAATTGATTATAAGGCGAATTTCTATCGTAAGGTATATGTTTACTCATTTTTTCTATTTGTTAAAAAATCATTAAAAATTTAACCAATAACAATATTAAGTATAAAAATGAACAAAAAATGATTATCCGTTAAAAAAACACCAAAAATTTAACCAATAGCATTTTTCCGTTCAAATTGTCAATAACATAAGTTATTCAACGTCTAACCTTAATAACTATCTAAACCCTATTTTACTGAAACTAGAGTAAATACCTACATTTGGTTTGAAAACAACCAACTTAGTAAATTATGATTTCAGTATCCAATTTATCCCATGAATTTCAAAACACCTT
>CANGOF010000151.1 GCA_947455515.1 Flavobacteriia bacterium | reverse complement strand
TTGGTCAATTTTTTTCGCTTCGATGTCGTATCCTTTCGCGATTTGCGTAAAGTTTGGATTCACGATATCTGTAAATGAGTAACGTTTTTCGAAGAATAATTCTTGCCATTGACGTACCATTCCAAGGAAGTTATTATTCAAAATCAAGATTTTAACATCTATCTTAAATTGTAAAATGGTTCCTAATTCTTGGATTGTCATTTGGAAACCACCGTCTCCTATAATTGCTACAACCGTTTTAGAAGGGTTACCCAATTTCGCTCCAATCGCTGCTGGTAAAGCAAACCCCATCGTACCTAAACCACCAGATGTAATGTTGGTGTTTTGTGCTTTGTATTGGTAATAACGGGAAGTAACCATTTGATGTTGACCAACGTCTGTAACGATAATTGCTTGTCCGTCTGTTTTTTCAGAAAGCATATTCACTACTTCCGCCATTTGTAAACGGTCGTGTTTTGGGTGAATTGCATCTTCAATTACAGCATCAATTTCTAATTTTTCAGCATCTCTAAATTCTTGTATCCACGATTCGTGTGTACGTTTTTCTACTTTCGTAGTCAACAATGCCAATGCTTCTTTTGCATCTGCATGAATCGAAACCTCGTTGGTTACAATTTTATTTAATTCTGCAAAGTCAATATCAATGTGAATGATTTTTGCTTGTTTCGCATAACGACTAACATCTCCTGTTACTCGGTCATCAAAACGCATACCCACTGCTATAATTACATCTGCTTCATTCGTTTTAATATTAGGCGCATAATTTCCGTGCATTCCTAAATACCCAACGTATTGTGGGTGATTTGGAGGAAACGCACCTAAACCTAATAAAGTAGATGCTACAGGAATTCCTGATTTCTCTGCAAAATCTAACAATTCTTGTTCTGCATTTGCTAATGTAATCCCTTGTCCTACTAATAAATATGGTTTTTTAGCGGTATTCAATAACGCAGCTGCATCATCAATTTTAGTTGGATCCATTACAGGATTTGGGAAATAACTACGAATGTCTTTACATGCTTCGTAATTAAAGTCCATCATTCCAAACTGTGCATCTTTGGTAATATCTACCAATACTGGACCTGGACGACCAGAACGCGCTATGAAAAATGCTTTTGCTAAAGCCGCAGGAATATCCTCCGCTCTTTTTACTTGTACGTTCCACTTCGTAACAGGCATCGAAATACCGATTACATCTGTTTCTTGAAATGCATCTGTTCCTAACAAATGAGATGCTACTTGTCCTGTGATACAAACCACCGGTGTAGAATCAATCATTGCATCTGCTAAACCAGTAATTAAATTGGTTGCTCCTGGACCTGAAGTAGCAAAACAAACACCACATGTTTCGGATGTACGTGCAAAACCTTGTGCTGCGTGAATAGCACCTTGCTCGTGACGTACCAAAATATGTTTTACTTTATCGCTGTAATCATACAATGCATCGTAAATTGGCATGATTGCACCTCCAGGGTAACCAAAGATGGTGTGAACTCCTTCGGCTATTAGGCTTTTTATTACGGCTTCTGAACCTGTTATCTGACTCATAATAGTTATTTATTTGGTCGATAGAAATATGTATTTACTCTTCGTTCGACTTCAAAATCTAATTCCTCATGTGCCAAATGCACACTGCGGATTAAATTTCTTGTCTGCCTCGATTAAACACATTTTCTATCTCTATTTTTCTGTTTAACCCTTAATTTATATTTTATTTTTTAGATAATGTATTTACTCTTCGTTCGAATGCAAATCTACCTCTCTATTTTTCGTTAGTTTTTTTACTTTCAACTTTGGACTTTCAGCTTTTAACTTTCAACTAATCACTTATCCGTGATACATCCTTCGGAAGCAGTTGCAACGCATTTTGCATATTTATACAAAACACCTTGAGTTGCTTTTAAGGCTGGTTGTTTCCAATTTTTTCTTCGTTCTGCTAATTCTTCGTCGCTTACTTTTAAAGTTAACGTGTTGTTGACAGCATCAATCGCGATGATATCACCATCTTGAACCAACGCGATGTTTCCACCGTCAATGGCTTCAGGAGTGATATGACCAACTACAAATCCGTGTGTTCCTCCAGAGAAACGTCCATCTGTAATTAAGGCTACACTATTTCCTAAACCAGCTCCCATGATTGCCGATGTTGGTTTCAACATTTCAGGCATACCTGGTCCACCTTTTGGTCCACACATACGAATAACAACTACCGAACCAGCTTTGATACGACCATCGTTTAATCCATCAATCACCGTAAATTCATCTTCAAAAACAACTGCTGTTCCTTCAAAAAATTCACCTTCGTGTCCACTGATTTTTGCAACCGAACCTTGAGGAGCTAAGTTACCATATAATACTTGTAGGTGACCAGTGGATTTGATAGCTTTTTCTATTGGCAAGAAAATTTCTTGTCCAACTTGGAAACCTGGTAATTCTGCTAAATTTTCAGCAACTGTTTTACCTGTTACAGTTAAACAATCCCCGTGTAACATACCGTTTTCCAACATGTATTTCATCACCGCTGGTGTTCCTCCTACATTATGTAGATCTTCCATCAATGATTTTCCAGAAGGTTTTAAATCTGCTAACAAAGGTGTTTTATCACTCAATTTTTGAATATCATCGATTGTTAATGTGATACCAACAGAATGTGCCATTGCAATCAAATGTAGTACTGCATTCGTAGAACCACCCAATACAATCACAATACGAATCGCATTTTCAAATGCTTTCAATGTCATGATGTCGCGTGGCTTAATGTCTTTTTCTAATAATACACGAATTGCTCTACCTGCTGCATCACATTCGTGTTTTTTATCTGCACTCAATGCTGGGTTAGATGAACTATAAGGTAAACTCATACCCAAGGCTTCAATTGCCGATGCCATGGTATTTGCTGTGTACATACCACCACATGCACCTGCACCAGGACACGCATGTTTGATGATTCCTTTAAAATCTTCCGGTGTGATAGCATTATTCATTTTCTTTCCTAAGGCTTCAAAAGCAGAAACGATGTTTAACTTTTCACCTTTCCATTCGCCTGGAGCAATTGTACCACCATAAACCATGATTGCAGGACGATTTAAACGACCCATGGCAATTAAAGATCCCGGCATGTTTTTATCACAACCCATAACCGCAATTAATCCATCGTAATATTGAGCTCCACATACCGTTTCAATAGAATCTGCGATGATATCACGAGAAATTAAAGAATAACGCATACCATCCGTACCGTTAGACATCCCGTCACTAACACCGATTGTATTAAAAATCAATCCTACTAAATCAGCTTCCTGCACGGATTTCTTAATGTCTTTGGACAAATCATTTAAGTGCATGTTACACGTGTTACCTTCGTAACCAGCACTCGCAATACCTACTTGCGCTTTACGCATATCATCATCTGTCAAACCGATACCATACAACATTGCTTGTCCAGCAGGTTGGGTTTCGTCTTGAGTGATGGTTTTACTATATTTATTAATTTCCATTTTAATTGATATCATTTTAATTTTCAATGCTAAACCAATTCTAATTCTTTGTTAAGAACAAGATTCATATAATTTTTTTGAATAATAGCTCCTTTTGTATCTTTCCATGCTTTAGGGAAAACATAATCGTCTACCGATTCAATACCTGCTACTTCTGCTGCTGTACCACAATAGAATGCTGCATCTGCTGTTTTGATTTCTTCTGGTGTAAAGAATTTTTCTTCGATTTCGATACCTAACTTTTTCGCTAGGTCAATAACTGTTGCACGAGTAATTCCTGCCAGGATATTTCCAAGGGGTGCTGTAAACAATTTACCATCTTTCTCTAAGAAGAAATTTGCTCCTGGTCCTTCTGCAATATTTCCATGCATATCTGTCAATAAAGCCTCATCGTAGCCATTTTGTTTCGCCTCCGTAGTTGCTAAAATAGAGTTGATGTAGTGACCAACCACTTTTGCTTCCACGTGACACGCTTTTGGATTTGGACGTTGGTAAGAAGAAATTCCTAAACGAAGTAATTTATCTCCTAAAAATTTACCCCATTCCCAAGCCATGATTACAACGTGAACTTCTTCTGTTGGTTGAAGCGCCATGTTAGCACCTAAATATACTAGTGGACGAATGTATGCGTCTTTTAAATTGTTACGTTTCAACACCTCATACGTGATT
>CANGOF010000150.1 GCA_947455515.1 Flavobacteriia bacterium | reverse complement strand
GGCTCTATATGAATAAGTGTGGGTAATTAATATTTTTCGAACTTTGTACTATGAATAATAGTGCTGAAATATTTGAGATTGGATTAGGTTTAACTTCTCCCTGGTTCGTAGAAAAAGTAAGTTTTGAGTCCGTTAACGATATAAAAGAACTTCATATTTACATTGACTTTCAAAAGGGTTATAAATTTAAGGATGAAAAAGAAAATGAGTTACCTACTCATGACACAATGCAACGGACGTGGCAACACCTAAATTTCTTTCAACATAAGTGTTTTTTACACGCAAGAGTTCCAAGAGTTAAGGATTTACATGGAAAAGTAAATATAGTTTCGGTTCCTTGGGCTAGAAAAGGAAGTGGATTCACTTTGTTGTTTGAAGCATATTCGATGTTGTTAATTGAAAGTGAAATGCCCGTCTCTAAAGCGTCAAAGATTATGGACGTTTACCCTCAACGTGTTTGGAATATCTTTGACTATTGGATTTCGATTGCTTTTAAAGAAGATATAATTACCGACCTAACCAAAATCGGGTTTGATGAAACATCCACTAAAAAAGGGCATAATTATGTTACTACATTAGTTGATTTAGAACAAAAAAGAGTGCTTTTCGCTACAAAAGGTAAGGGTTCAGAAACCATTGAAAAAGCAGTTGCTTATTTAACGGATAAAAATGTAGATATACTCAACATTCACCAAGCATGTATTGATATGTCCCCTGCTTTTATATCAGGATGTGAGAAATATTTACCCAACACAGCAATTACGTTCGATAGATTTCATGTGACTAAAGAAATCAATAAAGCAATGGATGATGTTAGAAAAAATGAACGTAGGGGTAATTTCGACTTAAAAGGACACAAATACCTGTTCTTAAAGGGAAGTCCAAACATTGAAGAACAATCACAAAGAGACATTCTTATGGATAAATACAAGAGTCTTAGTGATGCTTACACAATGGTACAGATGTTTAAAGATTTTTGGGAGTTCGAAAATATCGAAGATGCAAAAGGATACTTAGCTTTTTGGTGTGATTTAGCGGAGAATACAAAGATGGCTCCATTTATTAAAGCTTCAAAAACTATAAAAAATCACTGGGAAGGCATTGTAAATTACATTAGTAGTAAAATATCTAACGGAATATTAGAGGGGATAAATTCGAAGATACAGTTGGCTAAAAAAAGAGCAAGAGGATATCGAAACATTGAAAACTTCATTAATATGATTTACTTTGTGGCAGGGAAGCTAAAGTTTAACTACCCACAGTATTCCATATAGAACCAAATTTAAATTGATACCAATCTCCTCTGCTGTTTCAATATATTTCGAACTAGATTCAATCTCTTCTCGTTCCTGTTTTGTAAACAACTCTAAACCGAAGACTTTCTCTACTTGTTCTTTCTCTTCATCGCTTGGGTTTATCAAATCCACCCAAATGATACCACTTTTTAAAAAATCTGAGTCGGAACTAATCGTAAGCTCATCATTTTCGAAATAAAAATAATTAATCATACCTTTAAAGTAGTTTACATTTGAATTGTAAATTTAATCCTTACTTGAAACAAATTCATTAATATTTCGTTAAATTAAGCTAGTATGAGATTTTTATTTTTTGTAACTATTATTTTATTAAGTTTTTTTGCTCAATCCCAAGTAAAAATGGATGGGATTTGGCAAGGAATAATGTTGCGAGATGGAGCGAAATTATCTGAAGCATCCGTTCTTTTTCTTGAGGTTGTTACTTCTGATAATAATTTAACGGGTCGTACACGTGAGGAGGTGACTAAATCGGATAGTTACATGATTCAAAAAATTAAAGGGAATATCGTAGATAGTGTTTCTATTAAATTCAAACAATATGTTACGGAAAAGAAAAAAACGACGCCTAAAAATTCATGGATTCCATTTGAAGCAAAACTTTCTTTTGATACAATTACTGGTTATTTATCCGGAACATACACACAATTAGCAGGTCGAAAAACAGGAGGGAAGATTACAATGTACCGCTCGAATGCAGAATTTTCAAATTCAGACATGATCATGCTACACCAAAGCTGGAGAGATGTGTTTATCCAAGACTTAAACCAACATAGAAAAGCACCTGCAATTCGTGAATGGGAACGTAAAAACTTTGTGTTCGAACCAATCTATTTCGATTACGATAAGGATAGTTTGAAAGTAGAGTATCAGGCGTATTTAAAAGAAATGGTAAGGGTAGTGCTAGACCATACTGATTTAAGAATAAAAATTACTGGACATACCGATGCGGATGGTTCCAATGAATACAACAAAGATCTTTCGGCGCGTCGCGCTAAGTCTATCCAAGATTTTTTTATGAAATGTGGATTGCCTCCACACAAGGTGGTGACCGACTTCAAAGGGGAAGAAGAACCTGTAGATAATAACAAAACCGATAACGGAAAACAACGAAATCGAAGGGTCGATTTTACGTTTATATAGGTCTCTTGTTGACGAAAAAGCAATAAAAAGTAATTTTTCGTCAATAAGAATGTTTTTCTATTTTTCAAGTAACCAATCAATCACATTGATTTTTTGGATACCATCAATAATAGTTTGGTCGTAATCGAGTGTCAGTAATATTTTTGGATAATTGTCTTTAATATTATTAAATGCTGAAATTTCACGATTAAATGTTTTTTCTTCACTCACAGTAAAAGCTACTTGATAATATTCGCGTTCGTTATTTGCTTTCTGTACAACAAAATCAATTTCTTTATCGTTATTTTTCCCTACGTACACTTTTCCTCCTCTTCTGTACAATTCAAAATACACGATGTTTTCTAATTTATGTCCTAAATCAGTGTCGTATTTATTCGTTGTTGTAATGTTTTTTAGTCCTAAATCAACAAGATAATACTTTTCATTGGTGCTTAGTAATTCTTTTCCTTTAATATCATAACGAGGAACAGCGTATAAAATGTAGGATTGGGTTAGAAAGTTCAGGTATTTTATTATTGTATTATGTGAAATTTTCTTTTGAGAATTTTTGTTGAGCTCGGCTGCGATGTTTGTTGGCGATACATAAGAACCAATAGAGTCAAACATAAAACTAATTACACGTTGTAAATTATTGATGTTTCTAAGTTTGTTACGTTGTGAAATGTCTTTGATGATTACAGTGTCGTAGATAGACTGCAAATAATCGTTAACTAATTCATGGTTGTTTTTAGCTAAGTTAACTGCTTCAGGAAAACAGCTTTCATTTAGGTATTTACGTAATAATCGATCTGTATTTTTTTCATTTGGATTTGCTAATACATATTCACTAAATGAAAAAGGGTGAACATTTATTGCGATGTATCTACCAGTGAGTAAAGTTGCAAGTTCACTCGATAGCAGGTAAGCATTCGAACCTGTTACGTATAGGTCGATATTTTTTTTGATAAAAAGTCCGTTGATTAATTTTTCAAAATCATCGACTAATTGAACTTCGTCTAAAAGTACGTAATACTTCTCGTTGCTATTTATATTTTCAATTAACGTGTCGTATATTGCTGTCCAACTGTTAAATCGTAAGTTTTCTCGTTCTTCAAAATTGATGAAAATGATATTTTCGGGTGGTGTTCCAGTAGAAATTAATTCATTTTTATAAGTTTCTAATAAAGTAGATTTACCACATCTACGTATGCCTGTAATGACCTTAATAAGATTGGTGTCTTTTAGTTTTCTTAATTTATTCAAATAGATTTCTCTCGTAATCATCCGTCATTTTTATGTAAAAATAACTCTTATTGACGAAAAAGCAATAAAAAGTGATTTTTCGTCAATAAGGAATTTGAGTAATATAAATTTAGTGACTAAAAATTTAATTTTATTGGAATTATTAAAATAGAAGAAACAAATATTCCGTTACATTTGGCTGGTAACCAATTCGGCATTATTGAAATCAAATTAATAATTATTTGGTCATATTTATCAATTCCCGATCCTCTTATTATTTTAATGTATTTTATCTTTCCTTCTGAGTTGATTGATACTTGAATAAAATATTTTGTGTAGAAAGACTCAGCTTTATTATTTGGGTAAACTACATTGTTTTTGATGAATTTTTCTAATGCTGAGATTCCTCCAGGGAATTCTGCTTCAAATTCAGGTGATGTATATATTTTTTGAGCTGTAACAGAATCAATTAAATATCTGCATTTTCCATCTGAAAATTCTCCTTTGGAAATTATGGGGATTATACATTCATCACATTGTGAGAAAG
>CANGOF010000149.1 GCA_947455515.1 Flavobacteriia bacterium | reverse complement strand
TTGTTGTAATCGTCTACAAGGGCTCCAATTTCGTCTTTAGCGCTGTAGGAAATCGGTTTGTTATACTTCCCTAATTGAATGTTGGATAAACTCTCTTGTAAGGAACGCAGCGGTGCCGTTACCCAAGTAGAAACGAATAAGGCAAAAATGACGGATAAAGCCAATAACAAAATCGAAACATTCATAATGGCTTCCAAAAATTGCTTGATTTGGAATTCGACACCTTGTTGCTGACCAAAGTGCTGTAAATTGATAAATGCCAATAAATTTCCTTCGTTGTTATAGAGTGGGAGGTAGGCGGATTGAAATTGTAAATTACCAATCGTCTCTTCATGGATGTATTCGGATTTACGGAATTGATTTAACTCGAAAAGTGCTTTTGGATTGATTTGCTCAGAAAGCAAACCGATGTTAAATAATTTGGGTCGAGAAGAGGCTACCAAAAATCCAGATTGATCATAGATGTTAATGTCGGTGACAAAAACGGTGGCTAATTTTTGCAAGACGTATTCCAAAGCATCCCCATTTTGTTCTATACTCAAATTTGTTGTTCCTCCAAATTTTTGTTTCAAATCGCGTTCCAAAGATCGTATTCTTTCTTTGATCATTTCACTTGTATATTCTTTGTATTGATTCGTCACGAAAGAACCACTTCCTAAACCAAAAACCAATAAGGCGATAAAGACAATCCCAATCAAAATAATTTGAATGCGAAGTGCGAGCGAAAATTGTTTGAAATAAAATATCTCATTTCTTCTACGCACAAATAATGGAACAATCAAAAAGACGCCAAAAAAACTAAACAAATACGAACAAGAAGTAAACCAATGTAACGTACTGTGATTTTCGATAGAGAGCACAATTAAGTCCAAATAGTTTTTGCGCAATAAATAGTGGTTGTATCCACCATTGTTGTAATAACCATCTTTGATGGGTGTATTATTCGTTAAACCAAAATCTTCGGAAGGGTAAGAGAATTTTCCATTATGACTTACTAACTTTCCTTCGTAGTATTTTGCGATAGAATATTTTTCAAGCGGTTCGATGACATGTGCCTCTCCAGAAATTAGCAAACGCGGGAAACCTATTTTCTCCGGGATTTTTTTTGATTTTAATGCGCAATAAAGCGTGCCAATTATTTTATCGTTTGCATTTTTTATTTCTTGTCGGATGATATAACTGTATTGACTCGTGTAATCTTTGATGTAATACATGCGACCATCCAAGGTTGAAGGGAGACTATGTCGATTGATAATTACCTCCAAATTTTCCAAGTTTGTTGTCTGAAAATTGGCGTAGTTGATGAGTGAATTTTTAGCGTTGTCATAGAGGTAAAATTCGGTGTCGTAACGTTCCCAATATCCATTAAAAAAACGACGTTCCATATTCTCTTTAAATTCGGAAATTCCCATCGATTTTTGATGCACTAAAATGCGTCGAATAAAATCGTCTTCGGCAATTTTTTTGTTCAAGATGAGGTACTCATTTTCGGTGGTAATGTCTTGATCCGAAGCTAAACGTTTTGCCAACAATTCACGTTCTGCATTTTCTTTTTTTAAGTGAAACACTTCCAAGTTGAGTGCGACAAAAAATGAAAATAAAAAAAGCAATAACATTCCGTAACCAAAATGAATTTTCCCTCTCCAAAAATAAGTGAAATGAAAAATCAAAAAGGAAATTAGGGATAGTAAAAGCAACAATAAAATTTGTTGGTTTCCGAAAGTCATATCGAGTATAATACACCCAATACTAATTCCCAACCAAGTAAAAAATACGACGCTCTTTTTTTGGTTTTGTGTTTGTAATAAAAGTAAAATTTGTCTAAAAAAACGGAAGTAAGAAAAGAACAAAATTCCCATCGAAACAAAGGTCAAAAAGGAGTAGAAGTTCAACTCAAAAAGGTTTTCAATTTTTAAAGGAATGGAAGAATTTTCAATCAATCCTCTGTAGGCTTCTCCTAAGAAAAAGGAAAAAACTATCGCTAAAAGCAACAGTGTATAAGATATCCATAAAGGCAATTTTTTATCTAAATTTCGCTTAATATAATTGATTATTGCGAAAATAGACCATATAGCTGTGATACATGAGATAATATATTCACCGAAATTTGGTGACCAATAATTGCTTGAATAGAGAGATGGGTCAAAAGCAGTAATGCCATGAACGAAGACAAACCAATGCCATTTTACACTTGCAATACGTGCTAAAATCACGGTAGAAATTAACACCAAAAACAAAGTGTTGTTTAATCTTTTTTGAAATTTATAAAGGGCAAAAAATGCACAAGAAAGGAAGAGCAATAAGGAGCAAAAAAGTAGGTCGCTATCTATGGAAGAAATTAATTGGTTGGGAAAAATGTACCATGCAAAAAGGAATTTTTTATCAGAAGAATAGATAGGATATGCGTTGTCTTTTTCCAACATGATGCTTGCACGAAAGGGCAAATTCAGTTCCGAATTGTAGGTGTTTTTGAGGTTCAAATTTTCATAGGGATAGTCTTTTTTGATCAAAAAACTGGCTACTAATTGACAGTTTTTGACCCTCAAAATTTTAGAATAATACCATCCATTTTGTAAATGAACGATCCCTTCACTCGGAAAATGGATGTCTGAAAAACGCGAAATTGGAAGCTGATTTGTGTTCCAAAACAACAAAGAATCGTTGCGATAAATGTGTAGAAAAAAACTATTTTCTTCTAAATCTTTTCGATTCAAAATGGAGATTTTTTCCTCTGAAAAATGCTTCTTTTTATAGGCTAAAAACGCATCTAATTTTGCTGTTTTTTTTCGAAATTTTTGCTGATAATTTTCGATGTCGGAGGAAAAATCGGAACGAAAAACAAACTGATTATGGGTCAAAAAAAGGATGAAAGAAAATGCCGTCGCAAGCAACAAACCATTTTTTTTAAGCACCTCTTTTATTCGAATCATAGTTGGTTAAACGGAATTTTATGGAATAAGTTTCAGAGGAAAAATAATAATATTTGGGGTATGCTGTAGGGATGTAGCATGCTACATCCCTACAGCATACCCCAAAAAAAATCATAATATATCCATGAATTGTTATATTTTTGTGTAACAAACAAATTTCCAACATTTTTAGATGAAAAACATACGTAATTTCTGCATCATCGCACATATTGATCACGGTAAAAGTACCTTGGCGGATAGATTATTACAAACTACTGGAACAATTGCAGATCGCGACATGCAAGCACAAGCATTGGATGACATGGATATAGAACGCGAACGCGGGATCACAATCAAGAGTCATGCAATTCAAATGAATTACAAATACGAAGGGGTTGAATACGTATTAAACTTAATTGACACCCCAGGACACGTGGATTTCTCCTATGAAGTTTCTCGTTCGATTGCAGCATGTGAAGGAGCGTTATTGATCGTAGATGCTTCTCAAGGAATCGAAGCACAAACGATTTCCAACCTATATTTGGCATTAGAACATGATTTGGAAATCATTCCAATCTTAAATAAAATGGATCTTCCAGGTGCGATGCCAGAGGAAGTGAGCGACCAAATTATTGAATTAATCGGTTGTAAAATGGAAGACATTATTCCTGCATCTGGTAAAACAGGTTTAGGGGTAGAAGCGATTTTGAAAGCGGTTATTGAACGTATCCAACCACCACAAGGAGACGAAAATGAGCCTTTACAAGCGATGATTTTTGACTCTGTGTTTAACCCTTTCCGTGGAATTATTGCCTACTACCGTATCAAAAATGGTACAATCAAAAAAGGGGATAAGGTAAAATTCTTCAATACAGGAAGAACCTATAACGCCGATGAAATTGGTATTTTAAAAATGGATTTGGTTCCTAAAAATGAGGTGAAAGCGGGTGACGTTGGTTACATCATTTCTGGAATTAAACAAGCGAATGAAGTAAAAGTTGGAGATACAATTACGAATGCTGCAAATCCTTGTTTGACTTCCATCAAAGGGTTTGAGGATGTGAAACCAATGGTATTCGCAGGGATTTATCCTGTGGAAACGGATGACTATGAAGAGTTACGTTATTCCATGGAAAAATTACAATTGAATGACTCTTCCTTGGTGTTCGAACCAGAATCTTCTGCTGCACTTGGTTTTGGTTTCCGTTGTGGATTCTTAGGAATGTTACACATGGAAATTATCCAAGAACGTTTGGAGCGCGAGTTTAATATGACGGTGATTACGACGGTACCTAACGTTTCGTACTTTACTTATTTG
>CANGOF010000148.1 GCA_947455515.1 Flavobacteriia bacterium | reverse complement strand
TTTTTCCCGTTAGTTATAGGAATATTATTATTCTTTCTAAAAGGAGAAAACGTTAAGAAAATCGCTCTTGGTGCAAGTTTAGTTCAACTTGTATTAGGCGTAACAGCGTTTGTTCAATTTGATAAAAAACAAGTGCTTGCACAATATGTGACAAACATTCCTTGGATTAAAGGAATGGGAATCAATTTCCATGTTGGTATGGATGGTATCAGTTTAATATTGGTACTATTGACAACCTTGTTGATGCCATTTATTATCTTGGTTGCTAATCGTAATACCTATAAAAATCCTTCTACCTTGTATGCATTAATGATGTTAATGCAATTTGGATTGATTGGGGTATTTACTTCGCAAGATGCGTTTTTATTTTACATCTTCTGGGAAATTGCTTTATTACCAATTTACTTCATCGCTTTGTTATGGGGAGGTGCAGATCGTATTCGTATCACTTTCAAATTCTTTATTTATACCTTGGCAGGAAGTTTGTTGATGTTGGCAGCGTTGATTTATTTGTATTTACAAACGCCACTTCCTCACAATTTCTCCTTACAAGCATTGTATGACTTGCAATTGACAGAGGGAACACAGAATTGGGTTTTTTGGATGTTGTTTTTTGCTTTTGCAATTAAGATGCCGATTTTCCCATTCCATTCTTGGTTGGCGGATACCTACACGGATGCTCCTACACCAGGGACGATGTTATTATCTGGAATCATGTCCAAAATGGGGGTTTATGGGGCATTAAAAATATTATTGCCAATCGTACCAATGGGAGTGAATGATAATGCTCACATAGCGATTACTTTGGCTGTGATAGGAGTTATTTACGCATCCTTGTTAGCGATGTTCCAAAAAGATTACAAACGTTTGATTGCATATTCTTCTGCAGCGCACGTTGGTTTAATTGCAGCAGGTGTGTTTAGTATGACTTACAATGGTATTTCTGGCGCAGTAGTTCAAATGTTTGCACATGGTATTTCTGCGATTGGATTATTCTATGTAGTGGATATCTTGGTAAATCGTACGAATACAAGACAGTTGAACGAACTTGGTGGAATTAGAACAGTTGCTCCAGTATATGCAACCTCTTTCATGATTATCATGATGGCGAGTATCGCGTTACCATTGACAAGTGGATTTATCGGAGAGTTTTTATTGTTAGTAGGTGTGTATGAGTACAATGGTTGGTTAGCTGGTTTTGCTGGTTTATCTACTATATTAGGTGCTGTTTATATGCTGAAAAGTTACCAAGTTTCCATACTAGGAGATAAGTCGTCTGTTTCTGATAAATTTTTCGATTTGGTATGGCAAGAGAAAGTGATTTTATTCCCACTTATCGTTTTGATTTTTGTGATGGGAGTTTATCCAAAACCATTATTAGACGTTATTACTCCAGCAGTGAAGAATTTGTTCATTATCATGGAAGTTACAATTAAATAAGTCCTAACGGAAATTACATAATTATGAAAGCATTACTATTATTAAGTGGATTAGGTATTTTAGGAATCGTATCTGAAATACTAAATTTCAAAAAGTATATTTATAAGTTAACCATTGTAGGATTGATTTTAACGCTTGGAATTACCTTTTTAGAATGGGATAATCCAACACCATTGCAATTCTCTGACATGGTAAATTTTGATAATTTATCAATTTCATTCATTGCTGTGTTGGTAGTTACCGCTATTTTATGGTTCTTGTCTTCAGCGCCAATTTTTGATGATAGCGAGCATATTGCAGATAAAACAACCTTGATTTTGTTTGCATTGGTTGGAGCTGTATGCATGGTGTCTTATAACAATGTAACGATGTTGTTTATCGGAATTGAAATTTTATCTATCTGTATGTATGTCATGGCTGGTAGTAAAAAAGGAGATTTAGCTTCCAATGAGTCCTCGATGAAATACTTTTTGATGGGTGCATTTGCAACTGGTTTCTTGTTAATGGGTATTGCATTCATTTACGGAGCAACAGCTACGTTTGATATAGCTGAAATCAAAATGTACATGGAAAATAGTCCGGAGCATTTAGAATTAGTGTATACAGGGATTACCTTATTAGTAATTGGTTTATCCTTTAAAATTTCAGCGGTACCGTTTCATTTTTGGGCACCGGATGTATATGATGGAGCGCCAATTCAGGTAACAAGTTTAATGTCTACGATTGTTAAAACAGCTGCGATTGCTGCGTTTTACAAATTGTTTACTGTTAGTTTCGCATCGCAAAGTATCGCTTGGGAATGTACTTTATCGTACATCGCAGGAATCACGATTATTTTAGGAAATCTAATTGCAGTATTCCAATCATCAGCAAAACGTATGTTGGCTTATTCTGGTATTTCTCATGCAGGATATTTGTTATTAGCGATTTTAGCAAATAACGCTTCAGGTGGAAATGCATTAGTATATTATACCTTAGCTTATTCGGTAGCAACCATCGCAGCCTTTGCAATAATTACGTTAGTTTTAAATGCTAAAGGAGATACAAACTTTAGTTCTTTTGAAGGCTTAGGGAAGAAAAACCCTTTATTAGCGTTAGCAACGATTATTTCCATGTTGTCTTTGGCAGGTATACCTCCATTCGCTGGTTTCTTCGGAAAATACTATTTGTTTACTTCGTACTTAGAAAATCACGGAATTGGTTTAGTGGTAGTAGCGTTAATTGGTTCTGCAATCAGTATTTATTACTATTTCCGTTTAATCGTAACGATGTTTAAAGGTGAAAGCGAAGAAGTTATTCCGATTAACGGAACTGTGAAATTGGTATTGATTCTTTGTATTTTGTTTACTGTTGCGTTGGGAATTTTTCCTGAATTGTTAAACGGTGGTTGGTAATTTTGAATTATAATGATTGATAAAAAAGAGAAATCTAAATTTGAAATACAATTTTCAAGAGGGTTGAAAGTTATGTTTATAGTGCTAACAAGTATGTTATTACTAACAAAGCTTTTTGACTTTTTCTTTGTAAAATAAATTTGAATCTTAACTAATTGAAACCCGTAATAATTTTATGTTGTTACGGGTTTTTTTATACAAACAAATTGATTAGTCAAAAAAATCAATTATTGATACTCCTAAACCATCTGCAACTTCTAACAAGAAAATATAACTTGGATTGATTTTACCTTTTTCTAATCGATTGATTGAAGGATGATCTTTTCCGATATTATTTGCAAGTTCAGTTTGAGTTAAACTTTTGGACACACGTATTGACTTTACTTTCAAACCAAGCTCAACCAATTTCTTTTGCTTATCCATTTAACAATTGTAACGGATTTAACACAAAAACTTTGTAACGATTATGATACAATTAGTATATTTGTCAAATAAAATTGAAAATTGTTTCGGATTTCAAAGGTCTAATACACGATAGATTAACTAGAATTTATGAATAAATATAGAATTATAAAATATTATCAAATAGTAATAATGTTTTTACTTATAAGCAATAATATCAAATCTCAATCATATGAAATAATAGGATTGGATGCGGAAAAAGTAAAAAGAATAGTAGAAATTAACACGATAAATCATAATAGTGCAGATTCATATGGAAGATATTCAAATTCTCATGCTAGTTATGATGTAAAATACAATGATGGTATTATAACAGAAATAATACAATGTTATGATAATAAAATATATATCGATTTAAAAATGTTAGTAAATTATTGTGAGCATTACTTAATTGAATCCCGTAAAGTTAGTAGTGTAATTAAACAATTTGAAAATGTTCAGACGAGTAAAATAATTGAAATATATGATAGAAATTATAAAGAAAGAAAAATTGAAAATTTATATTTTGATAAAGATTACAATCATTTTTCAAAAATTTATACTGCAAAAAATAATCAAGCAACAATTGAATATCGAAAAACAGAATTAATACAACTATCAGAAAATATTAGGAAACAAGTGCAAATTAATATAGAAAAACAGAAGGAAGAAGAGCGAATAAAAGAAATTGAACAATTAAAAGAAATTGAAGTAATTTCTAAGACCTATGATTTAAAAGATAATAATAGAGAATTATATAATAAAAAAATTAATGAATTAAAAAATAAAATATACGACTATATAAATAAAGACACTATCCCACTAAGTGTGTAAACACGATTTTTAGTTAGTTATTCTATCCTCAAAAATAATTAAAAATTGGCCATATATTGTTCCCCATTCTCTAATAGGCATTGTCCATTTTTTAGTAGACTCATTAACAGCTAAATAAACGGA
>CANGOF010000147.1 GCA_947455515.1 Flavobacteriia bacterium | reverse complement strand
TTAATTAAACGTAAATTTTCGTCTAATTCATCCCAAGAAACACCTCCACAACATGATATTGCCTCTTCCATCGGTCTGAAAGAAATAGGTTGAATTGGAAATGACTTGATCAACTTGATTATTTGTTCATTTGAAATAAATTCTTCTTTGGTAAGATACGATTTGCACCAATAGATAAAAGGGATAGGTAGTTTCAATTTCTTAAGACCTTCCGTAGTGTTTTTGCAGTTTTTTAGAAATTCAATTAATTCATTTTCTGAGAAATCGGGTTTAAAATCAATAAAAATAGGAAGTGAAAAATTCATTCTAATGGATGGGTTCAAATAATAAATAGGAGATCCTTCAATTCCATACTTGGTCAATACTACCTCACCTTTACGATGTGTTCCAGTATGCGAAACAAGTACATTTTTGAAAACCGAACCTTGAAATTCTTTTAAAAATTCTGAAGGCAGAGCACAATTTACCCCAGCATTTGATGCTTGAAATGGAACAACTTCAATATTTTTTTGCTTAAAAAGTGAAGCCCAAGTAGCATCCGAACCAGTTTTTGGCCATGACGCAGCGCCTAAACCTAAAATTAAATGATCGAATTGGTGTTTTTCAACGCCTACTTTTGTTTTTATCAAAACTTCATCCGAAGAAAAGTCATCGAGTGTTGCGTTGAAGATAAATTTTACACCTTGATCTTTCAAATATTTTAACCATGTATTCAATACCATCGCAGGTTTTATCTCTTTGGCAGGAAAAATCTTACCTGAAGAGCCAATATACGTTTCTATACCTAATTCATTCAACCAAGTAATTAAATCAACGTTAGTAAATTGACGAATAGTATTTGCGATTTGAGGATGTGAATAATAAGCAATAAAGTCATCCAATGAACCATCATGCGTTAAATTGAAACCGCCATCTCCCGCTACTAGAAATTTACGACCTGCAGTTTTCATCTTTTCGTATACAACAACCTCACAACCATTTTTGATAGCTTGTGTGGCAGCCATGAGCGAAGATGGACCGGCACCGATGATGATTGTTTTCATTTTAGTTTGCAGGTTGGAATTTTATTAAAACCGTTAAGAAATTTAGGACGATTTGGATGGCATAGATAAATTAAGAGACTCGCTTTGCTCGATAGTATATTTTACCATTAAGAATTGTAGGAGAAAAAGAAATAATAGAAGATAAAAAGGAAATTAAGTATTGAATTTGTCAATATTTAAGAAAAAACCGCAGGATTAGTATATTAATTTGTTATACAAATCACTGCGGAACTTTTTAATTATTACAGTATAAAAGAATATACTTAAATCTAATTATTTCACCGAAATTTCAGCTGCCATCGCTTGTGCTTTTTCCACAAGTTCTTTAACATCTTGTTCACCATACGTTAAAGTCACTGCCATTCTTCTGTAAGGTCTTGTAGTAGGCTTTCCAAATAAACGCAAATCACTATTTGAGAAAATTGCTGCTTTATCTAATCCAGAGAAAATTGGTTGTGCTTCCGAAGTTTCTGTTGCTAATACAACCGCACTAGCTCCGTTTCTATGCAAGTCGATTTGAGGAATTGGAATATTTAATATTGCGCGAGCATGTAATTCAAATTCATTAAAAGATTGCGTTCCTGCAAGTGTAACCATACCCGTATCGTGGGGACGAGGAGAAAGTTCAGAAAAATATGCACCTTCTTTTGTAATAAAGAATTCAACACCCCAGAGTCCAGCACCACCTAAAGCTTTCGTAACATCCGCGGCCATTTGTTGCGCTTCCTTCAAATGCTCTTCTTTCATTGGCATCGGTTGCCAGCTTTCTTGGTAGTCACCACGTTCTTGTCTGTGTCCAATCGGAGGACAAAATAACGTTGGTCCGTCTTTTTGAGTTACTGTCAATAAAGTAATCTCATAATCAAAATCAATAAATCCTTCAACGATTACTTCTTTTAAATCGCCTCGAGAACCTTCCAATGCATAATTCCATGCATGTTGCCAATCTGATTCTGATTTGATCACAGACTGACCTTTTCCAGAACTAGACATTAATGGTTTAACCACACAAGGCATTCCTGTATATTTAACAGCCTCTACTAATTCCTCGTAAGAAGTCGCATATTTATATTTTGCAGTTCTAACCCCTACTTCAATTGCAGCAAGATCACGAATCGCCTTACGGTTCATAGTAAAATTTGCAGCCTTAGCACTAGGTACAACTTGAATTCCTTGTTTTTCGTAATCGTAAAAACGTTCAGTACGAATTGCTTCAATTTCTGGAACAATTAAATCTGGTTGGTGTTTAGCGACAATCGCATCTAAATGATCTCCATTTAGCATATCAATCACTTCAAATTCGTGAGCAACTTGCATTGCAGGAGCATTCTTATAACTATCAACCGCAATCACATATTGACCTAAACGTTGTGCCGCGATGGTAAATTCTTTACCTAATTCGCCAGAACCTAGTAGTAAAATTTTCTTTCTCATAAGGCAAAGGTAATAAATATGAAAAAAAATCATCGTAAAATTGATGCTTACTAACAAAATCCTGTTGATATAATAAAAAAATAACACTACTTTTGTCGCTCTCAAAAAGAACAATTATGTCTATTGGTGTTAAAATATTTGCTGGAAGAGCTTCTAAAGATTTAGCTGGAAGAATTGCTACTTCATATGGTACAAGCTTAGGAGATGTAAAAGTATTAGATTTCAGCGATGGAGAATTTCAACCATCTTTTGAGGAAACAGTTCGAGGACAAGATGTATTTATTGTACAATCAACAATGCCTCCAAGTGACAATTTATTTGAGTTATTATTATTGATAGACGCGGCGAAAAGGGCATCTGCAAGAAAAATTATCGCTGTTATACCATATTTCGGTTTAGCAAGACAAGATAGAAAAGACAAACCAAGGGTTGCTATTGGCGCAAAATTGGTTGCCAATATGTTAATGGCGGCTGGTGTTGACCGTGTAATTACAATGGACTTACATGCTGAGCAAATCCAAGGATTTTTTGAAGTTCCTGTAGATCATTTATATGCATCTACGATTTTCTATAAGGAGTTACACGAATTAAACAAAACGGGTAACTTGATTATGGCAGCACCAGATGCTGGTGGAGCAAAAAGAGCAAATTCCTATGCGAAGGTATTAAACATTGGTTTAGCATTATGTCACAAAAATCGTAAAAAGGCAAACGAAATCGCTGAGATGACGGTTATCGGTGATGTAGCTGGTAAAGATGTGATATTGGTAGATGATATGTGTGACACTGCAGGAACATTGACTACAGCTGCAGATTTATTTATGGAAAAGGGAGCTAGAAGTGTACGTGCATTTTGTACACATGCTATTTTATCTGGACCAGCATTTGAAAGAATTGAAAATTCAAAAATCACAGAATTAATTGTAACGGATACTATTCCATTAAAAAGACATTCTGATAAAATAAGAGTATTACCGGTAGATGAATTATTTGCAGATGTGATTAAAAGTCTTGTAAATAACAAATCCATCAGTGATCTTTTTGTAATTGCGTAATTAATAACCCAAAAATAAAAACAAATGAAAGTATCAAAATTGAGCGGTTTGCTTAGAGCAAACGTAGGGAAAAAAGATGCTGCAGCACTTCGCAGAGAAGAAAGAGTACCATGTGTACTTTACGGACAAGGAACTCAGGTTCACTTTTCAGCACGCAGAATTGACATTGAAAAGTTAGTTTTCACTCCAGAAGTGTATCAAATTGATTTAGATGTTGAAGGAAGAACAGCGCAAGCAATCATTCAAGAAATTCAACAAGACAATATCAATGGTAAAGTTAAGCACGTTGACTTTTTAGAGTTGAATGAGGCTAAACCAGTAAGAGTTGCTTTACCAGTTCGTTTGACAGGTGCATCTCGTGGTGTATTAGCAGGGGGTAAATTATTGCAAGTATTCCGTCGTTTGACTGTATTTGCTTTACCAAGTGCTTTACCAGATGCTGTAACTATTGACATTACAAAATTACGTATTGGTCAATCTGTACGTGTAGGTCAAATTGAAGCAAACGGATTAACATTCTTAGAGCCTGCTAACGCGGTTGTAGTTTCAGTTAAAATGGCGAGAGGGGCTGCTAAAGGTTCTGACGCTGGTGACGACGACGACGAAGAATAAGATTTTTCTTTTAGAAATTAAAAGCCTGACGATTTATCGTCGGGCTTTTTTTATTATATAACTGTCTAGTCCTGAAATAGCGATACATAATTTTTATCGTTATGGAAAAAGCAGAAAAAGTCGTTTATGAAAAACGCACCCAAAGTGATTACTCAATGAGTTTCAAACTCCAAGTCGTTCAAGAAATAGA
>CANGOF010000146.1 GCA_947455515.1 Flavobacteriia bacterium | reverse complement strand
TCCGTTTATTTAGCTGTTAATGAGTCTACTAAAAAATGGACAATGCCTATTAGAGAATGGGGAACAATATATGGCCAATTTTTAATTATTTTTGAGGATAGAATAACTAACTAAAAATCGTGTTTACACACTTAGTGGGATAGTGTCTTCGATACATGCATCATTTTCTAAAAATAATAATGTAAAATTCGTTTGTTTCCCCGAAGGTATTCCTAACGATGAAATCATTTTTAACACATCAATATTTTTGAAACTTTCCAATGTAAATACCTTTTCATCGTATTTATATCCAATAGCGGAAACAATGCATTTTAAAGAGTATTTATTTTTAGTTTTTACACTGTTTTTTAAATTTTAGAATAAACTATTTATTTATAAAATAATCAATCAATATCTTTTTATATAAAGTGTCTGATTTCAAGGTGTCAACGATGAATTCTTTTGTTAAACCTTTGCCTTTCGTGTATTCTTGAAAACTTTTGTGACTAATGTTAGGACCATATACCCAATGTCCCTCAAGAAGTAGGATAGAATCTTTACCATTGAATTTTTTAGATTTTACTTCTACATATTCTGAAAAATCACCATATCTTTTATCTTCCCAGTTTCTCTCGAATTTAAAACCAACTGTTTCACTTAAAATAGGCCATTTCATAAAATAATCACCAAATGAAGGTGTTAGATATTCAATTTTATTGTATCCATAGATAGGGTTATTGTCGAGAAATGGTACATAAACCAAGTTTGAATATTCAGGAGTTACATCTGTCTGATGATAAGATATTCGATATGAATTTAACTTAAACGTATCGCTAACTGATGAAGTGATAATTAGCGAATCATTAATTTTATATTTCCACCATGATTTAGGATAAACTGGATAGTAATTATTTGGAAAAATAGTTTCTATATTTTTCTGTGAAGTATTAGTTGTTAAAGTTTTCTTGCACGAAATAACTAAAAACACTGAGAAGTAAATAAAAAATAAATTAATTTTCATTTTTTCAAAATAAGTTTTAAAAAAGCCTGAATCTTTGTCTCCACATCCATCCAGGCTTTTCATTCTATTTTCTTTGTCGTTCCTATCGGAATGAAAATGGTTTATCCCTACATGTCACATCCGCCACTTCGTCCCTCGTCCCTCGTAACTCTTTACTTGATTAGTCCTTCTCGTCTCAATAGCGCTTTAGGATCCGCATCTCTTCCTCTAAATCTTCTGTACAACACCGATGGATGCTCGCTTCCTCCAGCTGCCAGTACATTGTCGTGGAAAGATTTCGCAACCTCTTTATTGAAAATCCCTTTTTCTTTAAACGCTTCAAACGCATCGGCATCAATTACTTCCGCCCATTTGTAAGAATAGTAACCGGAAGAATATCCTCCTTGGAAAATGTGGGAGAACGAACAACTAGTACTTGTTTCTTTCACTGCGTGGTATAAATCAGTAGCAGAAGTTGCGTTCAATTCAAATGCTTTAACATCCCCAATGTTCGATGGATCAGCACTGTGCCAAGCCATGTCTAAACGACCCAATCCAATTTGACGAATCGTTGCCAATCCGCTTTGGAAGTTCGCACTTTCGGTGATTTTTTGGATGAATTCTTCTGGAATTGCCGCACCTGTCTCGTAGTGTTTTGCAAATAAATCCAAACACTCTTTCTCGTAACACCAGTTTTCCAATACTTGCGATGGTAACTCAACGAAATCCCAGTAAACGCTCGTTCCGGTGATACTTCCGTACGTTCCGTTAGCACACATACCATGTAGCGCGTGACCAAACTCGTGGAATAGGGTAGTCACCTCGTTAAAAGTCAATAACGATGGTTTAGATTCGGTTGGTTTCGTGAAATTACATACGATGGAAATATGTGGACGTACATCCACGCCATTAATTCTTTTTTGGTTTTTGAAGACTGTCATCCATGCTCCCTGACGTTTTCCTGCACGTGGGAAGAAATCCATGTACAATATCGAAACGTATTCGCCTGCTTCGTTAGTCACTTCGTAAGCCGTTACGTCTTTGTGGTACACTTCAATGTCGTTGCGTTGTTTGAACGATAAACCGTATAATTTTTGCGCGGTGATAAACACCCCGTCAATTACATTTTCTAATTTGAAATAAGGTTTCAGCAACTCATCATCGATGGAGAATTTCTCTTTTTTCAATTTCTCAGCGTAAAACGCAACATCCCAACGTTTCAACTCGTCTGGACCTCCAATCGATTTACTATAAGCCGTTAATTCTGCCAATTCTTCTTTCGCAAATGGAAGTGCATTTACCAAGATGTCTTCTAAAAATGCAAATACCGTTGTTGGATTTTTTGCCATACGCTCTTCCAATACGAAGTCTGCATGCGATGCATATCCTAATAAATTCGCACGTTGGTGACGCAACAAAGCGATTTTTTTGATAATTGCTGAATTGTCGCGCTCATTCCCTTTGAATGCTTTTGAACCAAAGGCTAAAAACATCTCTTCACGCAATTTTCGTTGATCGGAATAAGTCACAAATGGAATGTAACTTGGGTAATCCAAGGTAAACACCCATGCATGGTCGTGTCCTTTTTCTTTTGCTGTCAATGCTGCTGCTTCAACAACGCCTTCTGGCAAACCAGACAACAATGAAACTTCTGTAATCACCAATTTGTACTCATTGCTTTCTGCCAACACATTCTGACCAAACAATAGGGTAGTAGTCGCTAATTCTTTGTCGATCTCTCTTAATTTTTCTTTGTCAGCATCGTTTAATTTGGAACCGTTACGCACAAATCCTTTATAGGTTTTGTCTAACAACGTTGTTTGTTCTACTGTAAGATGTTCGTTTGCTTTGTTCAAATACACTGCTTCAACGCGTTTGAATAGGGCTTCATTCAACATGATGTCGTTACCGTATTCTGTCAGTTTTGGAGAAATTACTGTCGCCAACTGTTGCAATTCATCGCTCGTTTCTGCCTCGTGCAAGTTGAAGAAGATATTGCTCAACAATTCCAAGATTTCTCCTGAATTATCTAAAGCTGCTATCGTGTTCTCAAAGCTTGCTGCTTTCGAATTAGAAGTAATCGCTTCAATGTCTGCCTTACCCTGTTGGATACCCGCTTCTAACGCAGGTAAATAATGTTCGTTTTTTAATTGCTCAAAAGGAAACGTTTCGTGGGGAGCAGTGTTATTGGTTAAAAATGGATTATTCATGGGATGATGAAATATAATTATGAATTATTGAATGATTAATGTTTTGGAGAAGGCTACTTTGTTTTCTCCTAAGAAGATGATCAAATAGTTACCTTTAGAAATCTCACTGAAATCGTAGGTCATATCCGCATTATTAATGATTTTTTCAGTAACGATTCTTCCAGAATTGTCCGTCAATTGAATCTGAGTATATCCATTAGGAATAGCGTTAATTGTTACTTTTCCTGATGTAGGATTTGGGAAAATGGATACATTGAAATTTGCTAAATTCGTTAAACTATTTACAGAAGTTGTACCAAATTGCGTAGCGGATTTAAAACATCCAGTTCCAATAGGGGTAATCGTAATTTCAACGGTACTTACACTTTTTAAACTGTCAATGGTAAAACTTAAATCGCTTGTACTTCCTGCATCTTTACTTAATCCAGAATTGATATTATAAGCAATTTGATAGCTTGTTGCACCAGAAAGTGCACTCCAATTAAAAGTAAGTGAAGTAGGTTTTATTGTTCCACAAGTGACAACTGGGGCAACTAATGGTTTCAATAAAATAGTAGCGGTTTGACCAGTTATATTTTTCGAGCAACCATTTGCATCGGTAACTTTAGTGATTTCGTAATTATAAGATCCTGTGTTGTCAGTTCCTGTGTTTATAGTACCAATAGTTGAGCTTAACTTGGTTGGAGTATTTCCATTAACCGTATATGTAAATTCGTATGGTGCTAAGCCATTACTTCCTGTCAAGTTTAATATGGTAGCAGGATCCGTAATACAAGTGCTTGCTCCAGATGAAATAATAGCATTTGGCAAAGCGTTCACTTTCGTTGTAATTTGATTAGAACTCGCATTACTTGGAGATGCACAAGCTTCTAAAGACGTTACTGCTACTTCAACATAATCATTGTTGTTTAATGCGGAAGTTGTGTAGGTAGTTGCATTCGCATTGGAAATGGTATTCCCATTTAGTTTCCATTGGTAGTTTGCGTTCCCTGCGTTTAAAGGAATTGCAGTGAAAGTGACTGGTGAACCAGAGCAAATGCTATTATCTATATCAGAAGATGAAATCGAAATACTCGGTGTAAATGTGTTTACGGTTACAGTTAAGGTGTTCGAAGTTGCATTGGCAGTTGTTTTACAAGTTGCGTTCGAAGTTATA
>CANGOF010000145.1 GCA_947455515.1 Flavobacteriia bacterium | reverse complement strand
TCAAACCCTGCCAACGAAGAAACAGATTCAACACCGTCGATTGTTTTTGCCATATCTTGTAACTGGCGACTTACCGCATAGGTTCGTTCTAAAGTAGAACCAGAAGGTGTTTGAATTACAGCATAAATCATCCCCTGATCTTCCGTAGGAACAAATCCTGTGGGTAAACTTTTACTCACACCAAAAATTCCGATCCCAAATACCAATAAGATTCCCCAAGTAATTACTTTACGATTTGCTATTTTACGAAGTATCCATACATATTTACCGGTAAGTTTTTCAAAACCACTATTGAAAAAATCAATAAAACGATTGATTGGTGTACGTTTTCTCGCCTTCCCATGATTGTTTTTAAGAATAATTGCACATAGCACAGGAGTTAGAGTCAATGCAACAATTCCTGAGATTACAATTGCAGATGCCATGGTAATGGAGAATTGTCGGTAGAAAATTCCTACAGGTCCCGACATAAAAGCGACAGGAATAAAAACGGAAACCATTAAGAGTGTAATAGCAATAACGGCTCCACTAATTTCTCCTAATACTTTTTTAACCGCTTGGAAAGGAGATAAATGTTCTTCCTCCATTTTAGCATGTACGGCTTCCACGACGACAATTGCATCGTCGACGACGATTCCAATAGCAAGTACTAAGGCGAATAAGGTAATTAAGTTGATTGTCAATCCAAAAGCTTGCATCACAAAAAAGGCACCGATTAAGGATACTGGAACTGCGATGATCGGAATCAAGGTAGACCTCCAATCTCCTAAAAAGATAAATACAACTAATGCTACAAGGATAAATGCATCACGCAAAGTATGAATTACCTCATCTATTGATGCGTCCAAGAAATTAGAAACATCATAACTGATTTCATAGTCCATACCTGGAGGAAAGGTTTTTTTCATTTCTTCCAACTTCTCTTTCACACGCGCAATCACTTCAACTGCATTACTACCATAGGTTTGATTTAACATAATTGCTGCGGAAGGGTATTCGTCTTTGTTAGAGTAGATGTCGTAATATTCACTCCCTAATTCCACTTTAGCGATATCTTTTAAGTGTAAGACTTCACCGTTGGGATTCGCTTTTATGATTACATTTTCATATTGTTCAGGAGTGTTGTATCGACCTTGGTAAGTTAGAACGTATTCTATGGATTCAGAACGTTTACTATCTGCTCGACCCAGACGACCAGGTGACCCAATGACACTTTGTTCATCCAGTGCCTTCATGACTTCATCCGAACTAACATTGTACGCACGCATACGATCCGGATTCAACCAAACACGCATCGCATATTGTCTACTACCTAAGATTTTAGCCTGACCAATACCATTGATACGCTGAAGCTCAGGTAACATATTGATGTATGCATAGTTGAAGATAAACTTCATATCCGCATCCGACTTGTTTTTACTGTACAGGTTAACATACATCAACATACTCGGCAGCAGACGTTGAACCACAATTCCCTCTAACTGAACCAACGGCGGGAGACGCATCTTCATTTGTTCAATACGGTTTTGCACATTCACCAGGGCTTGGTTGGGGTCTTCCCCGAGGTTAAAAACAATTTGAATATTTGCCTCCCCAGAACTAGCAGCTGTAGAAAACATGTATTTCATACCAGGTACACCGTTAATCGCTTGTTCCAAAGGAATCAAAACGGAGTTTGCAAGCACTGTAGAACTGGCTCCTGGGTAGGAAGCATAAACTACCACCATTGGAGGGGCAATTTCAGGATATTGTGATTTTGGTAAGGTATTGATGGCTAACATTCCAACGAATACAATAACAATGGAGATGACGATCGCAAGAACAGGTTTGCGTATAAATCTTTTAAACATGATGTAGAATTTTAATACGTAAAACGTTGCTTATTCAGCGTGAATTTTCAATTGTTTCAAGACTTTTTTCGGGTCTTTGTAGGTGTAAACAATCTTATCGTTTTCACTTACTTTACGTATCCCTTCTAATAAAATCTTATCCGTAGGTTTTATTCCAGATTTCACCACATACAAGTCGGTCATATCTGCAGCGATTGTGATTTTACGCGCATGAAGTACGTTGTTTTTATCCAAAACATACACGTATTTTTTATCCAGGACTTCAAACGTAGCTTTTTGTGGAATAATGATTGCATTTTTCAAAGGAACAGTTACCAGGATGTTACCAGTTTCTCCATGTCGCAATAATGCTTTTGGATTCTCAAAAGTTGCTCTAAAAGCAATGTTACCAGTTTCGTTATTGAAATCTGCTTCGATTGTTTTAACAATCCCAATTTGGTCAAACATTTTATTATTTGCCATTCTGAGTTTTACTTTCATCATTGCGTCCGTGCTCTTCATATCTGCTTTGTAATCCAAATATTCAGCTTCAGGAACATTGAAATAAACCCAAACTTGTCTGTTGTCAGAAAGTGTAGTTAATAAGTCCCCTTCATTCACTAAACTTCCTAATCGCACTTGAAAACGATCCATTAAGCCATCAAAAGGAGCTTTAATTTTGGTGAATCCTAAATGTACTTTTGCTAATGAAACTTCCGCTTTTGCTTTGTTAAATTTCGCTTTTGCAAGTGCTAATTCATTTGGTGAAACCACATTTTTATCGTGTAGTTGTTTCGTTGTCAAATATTCAATCTCTGCGAAATTAGCTTCCGCTTCCGCTTTTTGTAATTCAGCGTTGTATAAGAGTGGCATGATTTCAAACATGGCTTGTCCTTTGCGTACCATTTGTCCTTCATCGACAAAAATCTTTTGTAAATATCCTCGTTCTAAGGCACGTAATTCGATGTGACTTATGGATCGAATTTGACAAACGTATTCTCTAATTATGGTGGTGTCGTGTTTTAAAGGAGAAGTTACTTGAAAATTTGTAACTTCTTTTTTTTCGCCTTCTTTAGAAGTACAACTTGCGTATAGGTATAATGCACTTATAGAAAGTGCGATAAATTTTAATTTCATAGTTTATTGCATTAGATTTAGTTATTATTTTTTGAAAAAATAACCTATTCTAAATTCTAAATACAAGAAACAATAAATACAAGTTTGATAAGGTATAAGACGAAGATTCAGTGATTACATGCTTTACTATTTCAACTGGAAATTTTAGTATTTGCGATGTAATATGATTTGTTAGTACTATTACATTTTTTGACGTTTCATCATCATCTTCCGTTTCAGAAAAAGTAACGTCAAACTCATTTTGGTTATAAACAAGCCTATTACATTTAGCTTTAGAAGTTGATTGAATCTGTTTAGAGTTATCTTTTTGTTCTTGAATCGTATGATTTACTAAATCTGAATGGTTTTTAGAAAAGGTAGCATGAAAATACCCGCCAAAAATTACGGAAGTAAAAAGTACAAGTAACAGTAAAGTGAAACGAGAAAATTTTAGGTTTAAAGAAAGGTAAAAAGAATTTATTTGTCTGTTAAACAAACTGAAAGAAGTATTTTTAGATGCTCTCTTTTTGGTTTTTGACATAGAATAATTTACTTTCAATACCTAATTTTTCGGTATCCTACCATGCAAACATAATGAGATTGAACAATCAATTTTTATTTATATTTATTATGCTATTCATAAAAATAAATTATGATTTTAAAATTTAAGTATCAAAATAAAAGTTTTGGGTAAATTCTAACTTCGTATATTTGAACTCGTAAGTGGTTAGTTGAAAGTTAAATGTTATTGGCTTTTGTCTAACGGTCTTTTGTCTAACGGTCTTTTGTCTAAAAAAATGCGTTTTCTCTATCTATTTGTTAAACTATTCGCTCAGTATTCCATACGGATTTATTTTCCTAGAATTGTTAAAATAAACGCTCCAAAACATTTTTTTGGTCGTACTATCTATGTAAGTAATCACCCTGCTTCGTTTATGGATCCTGTTTTACTAGGAACATTGCAACGTCCAATTGTGTTCTTCATGACACGTTCGGATATTTTCACTCCTGTAATGAAACCGATTTTATGGATGGCACAGATGTTGCCAATTTATCGACAACTGGATGGGGATGGTGCTGTTGGGAAAAATGCAGAAGTTTTTAAGGCGACTTCCAACGTACTAAAAGGTGGGCGTAACTTATTAATTTTTGGTGAAGGCTTTACGGATGACGTGTTTATTCGTCGATTGAAACCAATTAAAAAAGGTCCTGCACGCATTGGTTTCATTGCATTGGAGTCGATGAACTGGAAGAAAAAGGTCTACGTATCTATGATCGGAATCAATTACGGTCAGCCAAATTATTTACGCAGCGATGTGGTGATTGCGAACTCCGAACGTTTCTGTTTGAACGATTACCACGAGGTGTATAAAGAAAATCCAAACAAGGCGATTACGGAGGTTACACGTCGTATTGAGTCGATGTTGAAACCACTTATTACGCATGTAGAGAATAAAGATTGGGCTGATTTTCATGAGCAAGTAATG
>CANGOF010000144.1 GCA_947455515.1 Flavobacteriia bacterium | reverse complement strand
TTAGATACTTGGTTCTCTAGTTGGTTATGGCCAATTTCTGTTTTTAACGGAATTACGCAACCAAACAACGAAGAGATAAAATACTATTACCCTACCAATGATTTAGTTACAGCACCTGAAATTATGTTTTTCTGGGTTGCGCGTATGATTATCGCAGGGTATGAATACATGGGAGAATTACCCTTCAAAAATGTATATTACACTGGAATTGTAAGAGATAAATTAGGACGTAAAATGTCTAAGTCTTTGGGTAACTCACCAGATCCATTGGATTTGATTGAGAAATTTGGAGCGGATGGCGTTCGCGTTGGAATTTTGATTTCTTCTCCAGCTGGAAATGACTTACCATTTGATACGAGTCAATGTGAGCAAGGAAGAAATTTCGCGAATAAAATTTGGAATGCATTCCGATTGGTTACTTCTTGGGAGGTAATGGATTTAGAGCAACCAAAAGCTTCTATTAAAGGAATTGAGTGGTTTGATGCTAAGTTTAATCAAGAGTTAGCAGAAATTGATGCTTTGTTTAAGAAGTTCAAGATATCTGAAGCATTGATGGCTACGTATAAATTGGTTTGGGATGATTTTTGTGCATGGTATTTAGAAATTATCAAACCAGGTTACCAACAACCGATTGACCGTTTGACTTTAGAAGCAACGATTGGTTTCTTTGAAAAAATATTAAAAATCATTCAACCATTTACTCCATTTATTGCAGAAGAAATCTGGCATTTGATACGTGAGAGAAAAGAAGGAGAAGACCTTGTTATTTCGAATTGGCCAGAGGTAACAGAAGTAAATAAAGAAGTACTTGCTCAATTTAAAGTATCGGAAGAGGTAATCACAAACATTCGTAACGTTCGTAAAGAAAACAACATTGCTACGAAAGTGAAAATGGATTTGTTTTTAAAACAAAACGAAGAAATTTCTACGGATTTTGATTCTGTAATTGTTAAGATGGGGAATTTAAGTCAATTAGAATACACAAAAGAAAAAATTGCGAATGCTTATTCATTCTTAGTTGGTTCTAACGAATTCTTTATTCCATTTGGTGATTCAGTGGATGTAGAAAGTGAGCGTAAGAAAATTGAAGAGGAGTTAGAATACACGAAAGGGTTCTTGCAAATCGTTCAAAACAAGCTGACGAATGAAAAATTTGTTTCTGGTGCTCCGGATGCAGTTGTTGCAAATGAGAAAAAGAAAGAAGCAGACGCGATTCATAAAATCGCCATTTTAGAAGATAAATTGGCTAGCTTTGTTGAATAATACTGAAAATCAGAAGCCTATTATGAAAATATTTTTACTTATCCTTTTTGCATTTATATCCATTTCGTCTCAGGCGATTTCCATTGATTATGCATTAAAAATGCCGAAACCTCAAAATCATTATTTTGAAGTAGAGATGAAAATCAGTAAAGTTTCGGGTAAATTTTTAGAGGTGAAGATGCCTGTTTGGTCTCCTGGATCCTACATGGTACGTGAGTTTTCTAAAAATGTCAATTTAGTAAAAGCATTTGGAGAAAATGGAGCCAAGTTAGACGTTGTAAAAACTTCTAAAAACACATGGAGAATACATGTGAAGGGTGTAAATGAAGTGAAAATCAACTATGAGGTTTATTCGTTTGAATTGTCAGTTCGTACAAGCTTTTTAGATCAAAGTCATGGTTTTGTAAGTGGCTCTTCTGTCTTTATGTATGTTGAGGGAGAAAAAGAAACGGGAGGAAAATTAGATATTTATCCGCACGAAGATTTCAATGTGATTACTACCGCTTTACCAAAACCAAAAGATTCGATTCGTTACGAAAATGCAAAGACGTATGCTTTTGTAAATTACGATCACTTAGTGGATTGTCCGATTGAAATTGGAAACCAAGATGTGTTTGAATTTATGGCTGCTGGTGTAAAACATACGGTTTCCATGTATGGTGTTGGAAATTATGAGGTGGAGAAATTAAAAAAAGACATGAAGCGTGTGGTGGAAACTGCAACTGCTGTTATTGGAGAAAACCCAAATAAAAACTATACGTTTATCATTCATAATGTCACCGATGGACAAGGAGGTTTGGAGCATATGAATTCCACCACGTTGAGTGTTAATCGTTGGGGGTATCAAGGGAAGGATTACATGGATTTTTTATCCTTGGTAGCGCATGAATATTTTCATTTATGGAATGTGAAACGAATTCGTCCAATAGAATTAGGTCCATTTAATTACGACCAAGAAAATTATACCACTTTATTATGGGTAATGGAAGGGTTTACGAGTTATTACGATGAGTTATTAATGCGTCGTGCAGGGTATTTAACCGAACAAGAATACATTCAAAAGATCAACTCTATATTAAATTACGTAGAAGGTTCGGAAGGTTCTCGTGTTCAACCGGTAGCACATGCAAGTTTTGATGCTTGGATCAAAGGATACAGACCAAATGAAAATTCTGCGAATACCACTATGACTTATTATTCTAGAGGACAGTTGATTGGTGCTGTATTGGATGCTAAGATTATAGCTAAATACGAAGGGACAAAAAGTTTGGATGATTTTATGCGTATGCTTTATGTACGATTTTACAAACATAAAGGAAGAGGATTTACAGAAGAAGAATTTGAGGAAGCGCTTTCTGATTTTATGGGGGAGGATATGAAACCATTTTTGATGAATTACATATTTGACACTAAAGTCCCAAATTATAAGGAAATTTTCAATGAAATTGGCGTCAACATTGACTACATTGGTGTGAAGAAGCCTTATTTTGGAATGAGTTATTCCAAAGATGATACTCCAGTTGTTAAATCCATTCGAACTAATTCGGAAGCAGAAAATGCAGGGGTGAGTGTAAATGATGAAATCATTGGTTTTAATGGTTTTAGAGTCGATGGAGATGCCATAGAAGCTAGTTTGTCTGCCTTGAAAAAGGGAGATGAATTCAATTTATTTGTTTCAAGAGATCAAATATTAATGGATATCGTATGTAAAATGGGGGAGATAGAAATCCCGGCCTATAAAATGTCTATTAATTCCTCCAGTACAAATACACAATATTGCACGTATTGGTTAAGAACAATTACTAAATAAGTATGAAGAAGTTTTATAAATTTTTATTGAATTCTTTACCAAGACCAATCTTAATACGATTGAGTTATGTGTTTAGATTATTTGCACCACTATTATACAAGGGAAATAAAGTAGAATGTCCTGTTTGTCAGAAAGAATTCAGTAAGTTCTTGTCTTACGGTTCGGATGTTGCACACAGAGATAATGTTTTGTGTCCGTATGATTTGACTTTGGAACGTCACCGTTTGATGTGGTTGTATTTAAAAAATGAAACGAATTTCTTTACGTCTCAAAAATTAAAGGTATTACACATTGCACCAGAACAATGTTTCCATAAGTTGTTTAAGAAACAAGGGAATTTGGATTATTTAACAGGCGATTTGCTTTCACCAATTGCAGACATACACTTTGACTTACATTCTATTCCTTTGGAAGAAAATCGTTTTGATGTGGTTATTTGTAATCACGTTTTGGAGCATGTGGATGATGCAAAACAATGTATGAGCGAATTGTACCGCGTGTTAAAACCGGGAGGATTCGGAATTATGCAAGTTCCACAAGATAGAACAAGAGCAACCACTTACGAAGATCCTACAATTACTAGTCCGGAGGAACGTGAAAAACATTTTTGGCAGTACGATCACGTTCGTTTATTTGGGTTGGATTATCCAGATTGGTTGCGAAGTGTAGGTTTTGAAGTAACTGAATACGATCCAAAACAATATTTTTCAAACGAAACAATTGAGCGTTACCGATTGATACCGGAAGAAGTATTGTATGTAGCAAAAAAGAAATAAAAATTAACGATATGAAATATTATAATAACATTTTAGAGACGATAGGGAATACACCACTTGTTAAATTAAACGTACTTACGAAAGATGTAAAAGCGTTAGTTTTAGCGAAAGTAGAGACTACAAATCCAGGTAACTCCGTAAAAGACCGTATGGCGGTTAAAATGATAGAAGATGCAGAGAAATCAGGACTTCTAAAACCAGGAGGAACCATCATTGAAGGTACTTCTGGAAATACAGGTATGGGATTGGCTTTAGGAGCAATCATTAAAGGGTACAAATTGATTTGTGTTTTAAATGATAAGCAATCGAAAGAGAAAATGGATATACTTCGTGCAGTAGGTGCAGAAGTTGTTGTTTGTCCTACGGCAGTTGAACCAGAAGATCCACGTTCTTACTACCAAGTTTCAAGAAGATTAGCAAAAGAAATTCCAAATTCTTGGTATGTGAATCAATACGATAATTTATCCAATCGTACCGCGCACTACGAACAAACAGGTCCTGAAATTTGGGAACAAACGGAAGGTAAAATTACCCATTTTGTAGTTGGTGTAGGAACAGGAGGAACGATTTCTGGTATTGGTAAATTTTTAAAAGAAAAAAATCCAAACATTAAAATTTGGGGAATTGATACGTATGGTTCTGTTTTTAAGAAATACCATGAAACAGGAATTTTCGATAAAAACGAGATTTATCCTTACATCACGGAAGGAATT
>CANGOF010000143.1 GCA_947455515.1 Flavobacteriia bacterium | reverse complement strand
TCATATCCAGAAATATTTATTTCATTGGATGACACATCACCTTTACCCGTTAATGTACTATAAACAGGTTCCATTGATGCTTGTAATTCTGTTTTCATTGTGAATGAAGTGGAAATCTTCCCTTTCACAAATTTTGCGATTGGAGCTAATTTTTCAATGGTTACAAAGTTTTTAGCTAAATCTGCAATGCCGATTTGTTGGATGTCGTAACTAAAATTAACACTTGGTTTGGAATGATTTTGTGTATTATAGGTTCCGTCTAATCCGACTTTACCTCCTAATACATTCATTGTTAACTGATTCAACGAAGCAATTTCCTCTTTTATTCCTACAGTACCTTTCGAGTTTTGAATTCGAATACCATTGTATTTAATAGTTTTGACGTCCATATTTAAGTTTACGTCTAAATTTTCAGGAATTAAAAAGGCTTCAGCTTCTTTTGTCTCTGGAGCTTTCGTTGTTTGTTCAGTTGTTGAAGTAGGAGTAGAACTTGTTCCCATCAAGGCATCTAAATCCAAGTTATTACTCGAAAAATTGAAGTTTCCTTTTAATAACTCATTTCTAAACACATAAGCTAAATAATTATCAATCGTACCATTCATTGCAAAATCACTCGCGCCCATTTTAGCTTTTAAGTTTTCTAAACGTAAATTTTTTGGTGTAAAGTGAAGTTTCATGTCTGCTACTTCTACAGCTGCTGGTAAATCTTTCGACTTATAAAGAATATTTATTAATTCAATAATTCCATCTGCATCAAATTCTTCGTAACGTTCTTGTTCGATCGTACTCATGTTTCCATTTAATGCTATGTCAGCGCGCAATTTTCCTTGATAGGATTCACCAGCTCCCATCGGCATTACCTGACCCAATGTAGCTAGATTCACATTTGCTTTTATTTTTGCTGCAATTGCTGGATCACTCATAGGATTTCGCAATTTCATAGTCATATCCAATATGTTTCCTGCAAAATCTGCATGAAATTTCTCAACATCCAATTTCATTTGGTCTAAGTTAGAACCACCAGTAAAACTCGAAGAAGCATTGATTGCGATGTTCTTGATGGATTGTGGTAAACCTGCATATTGTATAGAGGCATTTTTTACTTGAATTCCTGCATTCCAACCTGGCATGTTTTTGTCATCCATGATTCCTTTAACCTTCGCATGCATAACCAATGTTCCATTCGTTAACATGCCTTCATATCCAGATTGATAAAAGGAAGGGATCAACGATAAAAAGTCTTTAAATGTAGCTTCTTTTGCATCCAATGTTAGATCCATATTGTCTTTATGTTCCAACATTTCATAGAAACCATCCAACGAAAATTTTAGTGCATTTAATTCGAACTTGTTTTCTTTAAGCGTGAATTTTGAAGTCTTTTCGGTGAATTCCATCAATAAATTAACTACGAAATTAGTTTTTACCTTTTTCAAGTAACTCATTCCATCCATTTCATAAGTTAAAGCATCCATGGATGTCGTAGTTTCAAAATCGATCACATCGGCAGTTAAATCTCCTTTTCCTACATGGGTTAAATTTTGAATGTCAGCAAACATATCCATACTTTGATCATCATAACGAATAGTCGCTTCATTGATCTCGTATTTTTGCATGCTCAATGTAAAGTTGGAAGGCTCTGATTTTTCTTCCGGCGTTTTGATGGAATCTGGTTTTACGATGTTATAATTTGCAGTTCCATCTTTCAATACGCGAACATCAAAGCGCGGTTTATTTAAAGCAATGCCTTCGATTTCCATTTTGTTACCACCAACTACACTCCAAAAATTCAGATGAGCCTCAAAACTTTCCATCTCAGCCAAAACAACTCCTTTGAAGTTTTTGTCTGTTCCAGTAACTTTTAATCCCTCTAACTTCGCTGAAATATGTGGAAACGAACTTAAAAAAGTTAGGTCAAAACCTTTTAGTTCAATATCCGCAAGTAATTGCTTCTTCATTTCTTTTTGAACCATGCCTTTTATCTCATCTTTAAAGATATAAGGAACAATGATTGCTAATAGAAGTAGAACTCCAAGGGAAATTCCTGTCCATTTAAAGATTCTTTTTGCGACACTTTTTTTCACTTTTTCTTCCATGAGGTGGTTTTTTATTTATGGTAAAGGTAGTTTATTTCAATAATTTTTTATTCTCAACATTTTGTAAAATATTCATTTGTTGAATTGCAATTTTATTCAACTTAATTAATCTGTCATGTTGAGATATATTTTCTCCTATCAATATTGCATTAATATTTTCTAAATTGCTTAAGCAAATTAATTGATTTATAGTAGCATAATCGCGAATATTACCAGTTATTTTTATGTTTTGCTCCCTCCATGTTTTTGCAGTAATGCCAAAAAGAGCCATATTTAATACATCGGCTTCATTTGCATAAATTTTCGATATTTGATGACTTTTAAGTTCTAAAGGAACTAGATTTTGTTTTATAGCATCAGTGTGAATATTGTAATTAATTTTTGCTAATTCTCTTTTAACAGACCATCCTATTTGCTTGTGTTCCTCTTCTTTAAGTCTTTGAAATTCTTTTATTAGATATAATTCAAATTCAACGGATACCTATGAAGCAAATTTAAATGCTATATCTTTTTGTGCGTAAGTACCGCCTCCGGCACCATTCTTTGTAATAATTCCAATAGCATTGGTTAATTCGACCCATCGAGATGGACTTAATGTGAATGCATTACTTCCCGCTTCATTATAAAGGGGGTCGAATTCGACCCCTTTAAATTTAGAATTATTTAATTTCTCCCATAAACCCAAATATTCTAACGTATTTTTTAATCTCATCCAGTTTTTAACAACATCTTTTGGTTCAAGTGGATTTTTTTGTTTCGCAATATCTGTAATACTGATGTAATCTAAATTATTAATTGTGAAAGTTTTAATTTCAGTAGTGTTAACTTTTAATGTTTTATTTTTTATCATTTATTATCTCGTTTATGTCTTATTTCACAAGTTAATTTACATTTTATTATTCAGTTGAAAAAGTTATTTTTAAGATTTTGTCTTTTTATATACTATTTGCTTATTTAATCTATTTTTAGTTAATATAAATTAACACATTCTTAATTGTTGCAGAATTGCAAATCAAATCCTAAATTTGTTCTAATTGTAATTGTATTTACTTACAAAAACAAGACTAACTAACTGTAATTTACAAACAATATGCCCTTTTACGCTAAATTGGGTAACTTTCCTACGAAACGTCACGTGACGTTTGAAAAACCGGAAGGAGGTTACTACTACGAACAATTGTTTGGTACGGAAGGATTTCATGGATTTGCATCCTTGTTATACCACGTTCACCGACCAACGCAAGTTAGATCTGTTTCGAAACCGATTGACTTAACTCCTATTGCAGCGATTGATAAAAATATTTCTTCGCAAATGCTGAGAGGTTTTGAAGTAGCTCCAAAAGAGGATTTCTTAGACAGCCGTACGATCGTTTTGTTTAACAATGACTTAAACATTGCCTTAGCTGCGCCGCAAAAATCATTGCGTAGTTATTTTTATAAAAATGCAGACGCTGACGAAGTAATATTTATCCATAAAGGTTCTGGGAAATTAAGAACGTTTTTGGGTAATATAAACTTTGAGTATGGTGATTACCTGGTAATTCCTAGAGGAATTATTTACCAAATTGATTTCGATACGGAAGATAACCGTTTGTTTATCGTAGAATCATTTAGTCCAGTAGTGACTCCAAAAAGATACCGTAATAATTTCGGACAGTTATTGGAACACTCTCCATTCTGTGAACGCGATTTTAAATTGCCAACGGAATTAGAAACGCATGATGAAAAAGGAAATTTTACTATCAAAATCAAAAAAGAAAATGTATTACACGAATTAGTGTATGCAACGCATCCATTTGATGTTGTTGGTTGGGATGGATACAATTTCCCTTATGCATTCTCTATTCATAATTTTGAACCGATAACAGGTCGTGTTCACCAACCACCCCCAGTACACCAAACGTTTGAAGCGCACAACTATGTTATTTGTTCGTTTGTACCTCGTTTGTATGACTACCACCCACAATCAATACCTGCGCCTTATAACCACAGTAACATTGATTCTGATGAAGTATTGTATTACGTAGATGGTGACTTTATGTCAAGAAACCACGTAGAAAAAGGATATATTTCACTTCACCCAGGCGGAATTCCTCACGGACCACACCCAGGTGCTATGGAACGCAGTATCGGTCAAAAAGAAACAGGCGAATTAGCGGTGATGGTAGATACGTTTAGACCATTAAAAATAACACAAGCTGCAGTTGATATTGCAGATAAAGATTACCTAACTAGCTGGCTAGAAGACTAAAGTGACTTAAATAAATTGCTTTTTCTTCGTTCAACTTCAAAATTAAACTCCTCATTTACTATAGTAAACTGCGGATTTAATTTTTTGTTAGCCTCGAAAAATCTAATTTTTTAAAGTCACTTATATTAACAATTTAACTAAAAAAACAATGAGTAAAGAAATCAAAAACGTAGAATACGGTTTAGAGAAAATCTTCGAAGGTGCACAAGATTTCCTTCCTTTATTAGGAACGGATTATGTAGAGTTTTATGTTGGTAACGCAAAACAAGCGGCTCACTT
>CANGOF010000142.1 GCA_947455515.1 Flavobacteriia bacterium | reverse complement strand
GTACGAACGTTGATTTTTAAAATCCTAGCAAAAACCGGTTCTTTAAATTTGGAATCTCTAATTTCAATGATATCTCCAATTTTCAATGTGCCTTCAAACAAAAGCACCAAGCCAGAAAACATGTCTTTGAAAACTTCTTGAAAGATAAAACCAATCACAGCTAATAATGCCGCTGAACCAGTGAGTAGTAATCCAAGATTTATATTAAATAGATTTAAACTAAATAATATTGAAAATATATAGATAGAGTATTTACTTAATTGTACATATATATATTCAGTACTAGGATTGTAATTTTTCTGTTGTCTAAACTTACGATTGAAATATAATTTAGCAAAATTGACAGACATCCTTGCAGCGAAAAAGAGAACAATTACGATGATAATCTGAAAAAATGATATGTTTATTGTTTTTGATTCAACTAATTTAAAATTTAAGAATTCCTTAAACGAAACGTTGTTATTGTTAATCTTAAAACTTAAAATCGCTATGTAAGCCGCGATTAAATAAATACTCTGACTCACTAATCTAAGCCATGTAGTTCTTCTACCTTCTACACGAATATTTACTCCTATTAGGTATTGCCTCAATGAACGATGGACTACGCGTCTTAGAATAAACGCTGTTAAATATATAATTGCTAGAGCAAAAATATTCCATAAACAAACATTGTAAGGACCTAATTCAAAAAGGGTTTGACTCATCATTAGCGTAAAATTATTCTTCCTAATTGCTCTGCAAAGCGCATCTTTGCACGTTCAAAATTAATTTGATCAATTAATAATTCCTCAATTTTTTCTATATCATCTTCGGTCAATTGACTCAATTGTTTTCGAATTATATTGATGCGCTGTTGTAATTTATCTGTTTTAAAAGCAAGAATTGAACTTAGAACAGCTGCTTTTAATTTATCGATTTCATAATTGGTCTCAATATTTCTCAACTTCAACCAATTGTGACTTAATTCGTGTTTATCTGTCTCTATTTCAGAAACCACTTTAACTATTTCTTGATCTTCGGAACGTAAGTAATGCTTCGCCTGATATGTAGTTTTTTGTTGATTTATACCCTCGTTTGCGTATTCATAAATCTTCTGAAAAGTAGGGTCGTTAAAAGTTAATTCATCACGAAATAATTCATTACAAATTAATTGAGCAACGGTTACATCCTCTTCGGACAATTCTCTTTTTTCATCTGGTATAACCAAAGTACCATACTTAACCAAAATACGTATCAAATCGTTTTCAGTCGCATTAATTTCTGTTCCAACTACATGATCGTTGGAGTGTGGTTGTTCAACGGGTTGTTTTCTTACTACCGTATAATCAACTTCAAGTGGTGGTTCATCCGGTGAAAGAGACGGCGGTTGTTTTGTTAACGCTGTTTTACGTAATTTCAATAACTCTTGGTCGACAATCAATTGATCGATGTCAAATCTACTCGCTATTTCTTTGGCGTAAATGGATCTTGAAATTTGATCTGGGATTAAAGAAATCGAATGTACAATCTCGTGGATCAATTTCGATCGCTGAATAGGATCAGTCGTCCCTTGTAAAAGGATTTCTGCCTTAAAGGTTACAAAATCCTTCTTGTTTGTGTTGATGTAATCGTCTAATTCTACGGAACTCACTTTTTTAGAATACGAATCTGGATCATCTCCATCTGGAAATAGAACGACACGTACATTTAACCCTTCTTCTAACAATAAATCTATCCCTCTAAAAGATGCTTTAATTCCGGCAGCATCTCCATCATAAAGAATGGTTACGTTTTGTGTGTAGCGACGAATTAATTTGATTTGACCATGTGTCAAAGATGTGCCTGAAGAAGAAACCACATTGGTAATACCTGCCTGGTGCATGCTTATTACATCGGTATATCCTTCTACTAAAAAGCAATTATCGTATTTGATAATGTCTCCTTTTGCAAAGTATAATCCATATAAAATATCACTCTTATTGTAAATGATACTTTCTGGAGAATTGAAATACTTGGCAATTTTTTTGTCAGAAAGTAGCGTTCTTCCTCCAAAACCTAGTACGCGACCTGTAACGGAATGGATTGGAAACATCACCCGACCACGGAAAAAATCGAAATTTCTTCCGTCTTTGGATTTGACTAATCCTATTTTTTCTAAATATTCTAATTTATATCCCTTACCTAAAGCTGCTTCCGTAAAATCATTTCCTTTTTCGAGGCAATAACCTAATTGAAACTTTTCGATAATGTCTAAACGAAATCCACGCTCAACAAAATAACTTAATCCGATAGCCTTTCCTTCATCGGTCGTATGCATACGGTCGTGAAAGTGTGTCTTTGCAAATTCATTAATAATCTGTAAACTTTCACGTTCAGTGACTACCGCTAATTCCTCCGCAGTTTGTTCTGCTTCTTCTGGTAAGGTAATATTATATTTATTAGCTAACCATTTTAAAGCCTCTGGATAAGAATAATGTTCTTTTTCCATAAGGAAGGTAACTACTGAACCTCCTTTACCTGTAGAAAAACATTTGAAGATTTGTTTTGCTGGAGAAACTACAAACGAAGCTGTTTTTTCGTCTGTAAACGGACTCAATCCTTTCAAACTGGAACCTGCTCTTTTTAAATTCACGAATTCACCAATGACCTCTTCAATACGAGAGGTTTGCATGATTTCATCAATAATATGAGGAGGTATTCTAGCCATTATTTATTTCCGTAGTCTTTTTCTTCTGTTAAATTTCCTTGTAAATCATAGGATTTCCAAATACCTACCTGTTGATCCATATTATATTCTCCATAATAATGGATTGCTCCATTTGGATATTTTACGATGGAATGTCCATGACGAATTCCATGCTCATAATGTGTAGTGCTTAATTCTAAACCTTCTGGTCCGTAAAACGTCCATTTTCCTTGACGTTGACCATTTTCGTCCTGCTCGCCTTGAAATTTCTTTTGTTTTTTCCCAGGATAATATTCTGTAAAAATCCCATCTCTAACCTCCACTAAGGATTCTTTTTTAGAAGTTTTTTTCGCTTTAGGTGTTTCATTTCTAGAGCAAGCAACAAAGCACAAAGCACTTAATAAGATAAGTAAAAATTTATTTTTCATACGATTGATTTATTTTTTTCGTTCAATGGAATACTCTACCAATCCAATCAACGCACGTTTAGAAGGGGAATCTTCAATTCCGACTAATAATTCCAATGCTTCATTCTTTAATTGAACCATTTTTTTTGTAGCATAGTCAATACCACCAGCAGCTTGAATTAATTCAATAGCACGCTTGATAGATTTTGGATTATCATATTTATTCTTAACAATATATATCAATTCCTTCTTTACTTCTTTACTCGAATGACCAATCGCATAAATTAGCGGTAAAGTCATTTTTTGTTCGCGAATATCTAAACCTGTTGGTTTTCCCAAGTCCTTAGAATCTCCATAATCAAAAATATCATCCTTGATTTGAAATGCCAAACCAACTAACTCTCCAAATTTTCGCATGTTTTCCGCTTGATCTTCCCTATCCACAGATGCACTAGCAGATTCGCAAACCGTTGCTATCAAGGAAGCAGTTTTCTGACGTATCACTTCAAAATAAACTTCTTCAGTTATGTCTAATTTTCTTGCTTTTTCGATTTGCAGTAACTCTCCCTCACTCATTTCTCTTACAGCGCGCGCAACAATCTCCAATACACGAATGTTTTTATTTTCAATAGAAAGCAAGAGAATTCGCGATAACATATAATCACCTACAAGTACTGCGATTTTATTTTTCCATAAGGCATTGATGGAGAAAAAACCACGACGTTCGTTGGAATCATCTACTACGTCATCGTGTACCAAGGTTGCCGTGTGTAATAATTCTACGAGGGATGCTGCTTGGTACGTTTTAGCATTAACTTCTCCCAGCATTTTCGCTGTCAAAAACAAAAACATGGGACGCATTTGCTTTCCTTTGCGTTTGATGATGTAATGGGTGATCTTGTCTAATAGTGGGACTTTTGACTGTAGGTTATTTTTGAAATGAATTTCAAATTCTTTCATTTCTTGCTCAATTGGCGCTAAAATCTCTTCTACACTCATCATAGTACTTACAAATATAATAGATACTTTTTCAAATTTTAGGAAATATCAATTCAGAATAGTATTTTTATTAAACATCGAATCGTTTACGCCATGGAAACTCCAAAAAAAGATAATAAACCTGCAGTATGGTTGAAATTTTCCTCGCTCGGTTTACAAATGGGTCTTTCTATATACTTAGCGAGTTTATTAGGGACTTGGCTAGACAAAAATCATCCTAGCGATATCTTTGCCTATAATAAAGTGTTAACTTTGTTCGCAGTATTCGGATCTACTTTTTCTGTTATCCGTCAAGTAATCAAAATGTCTAATGACGATGAAGCAAAATAACACCCTAAAACGCATTTTATTTTACAATGGATTAATTGTTGTAACATTTATCCTTCTTTATTTCGCCCACAATTTTTCCATGGGTACAGATGCTTGGAAAGCTCCATTTAGTTTGTTTTCCATCTACTTGTTTTTCGGGATTTGTTCCTTCGTGTTAATTACAGGAATAGAGTTATTATTCGACTTCAATCCTACTAGTGCTGCTTATGCCTTTCTAGTTGGAATTTTCTTAAAAATGGGTTTGTTTATGATGATCTTCTTTGCAAAAGGTTTGGCAGAACATCCTTTAAATTTCACCGAAAAAATTGGCATCTTACTCCCTTTGTTTTCATTTTTAAGTATTGAGGCCGCTGCAATAATTTCTAGATTAAAAAAATCAAACTGAAGTTTTTGTTAAAATTCTTTAATTCCTTTTTTTTTTATTAAATTAAGTTGCGTACTTTTGCACTCAATTTAAGTGACGTTTGACTATTTCATCACACTAATATGAAAAATACAAAGCAATATTTCAGTTTATTTTTAGGGTTTATCTT
>CANGOF010000141.1 GCA_947455515.1 Flavobacteriia bacterium | reverse complement strand
TCCTGGAGTGGTAAATGCATCGTATAAATTGCATGAACAGATGATGAGTTACGTAGAATCTTCGTTCAAAGACGCAGATATTTTACTTTTTATCACCGATATTTACGAAAGTGAAATGAATCACGCTGCAACCTTAGAACGCGTGAAAAAATTAAAAATTCCTGTACTTTGCATCGTTAATAAAGTAGATCTTGGAAAACAAGAACAAGTAGAGACTCGTTTAGCGTATTGGAAAGAAAAAGTTCCAAATGCTGAAGTAATCGCAGTTTCTGCCTTACACGGTTTTGGAAAAGACTGGGTGTGGCAACGTATTTTAGAGTTATTACCTGTTTCTCCTCCGTATTTCGACAAAGACGACTTATCCGATCGACCAGTACGTTTCTTCGTTTCGGAGATGATACGCGAGAAAATCTTCTTACATTGCGACAAAGAGGTTCCATATTCTTGTCAAGTGGAGGTGGATACCTACGAAGTGGAAGAAAAAATCATTCGTATCCGTGCAGTTATCGTTGTGGAACGTGATTCTCAAAAAGGAATCATCATCGGTAAAGGCGGAGAAATGCTGAAAAGAATTGGTCGCGAGGCACGTAAAGACATTGAAGCATTCGTTGGAAAACAAGTATTCTTAGAAACGTTCGTGAAAGTCGATAAAGACTGGAGAGAATCGGATGTGAAATTGAAGAAGTACGGATATTAGCCCTTCGACAAGCTCAGGATACGAAGTGACGAGAGAAGAGTGACGTTAAGAGGAGAGAGAAAATATAAATAGTAATTAAAAAGTTTGAAGGGAAAATAAATTAGGTTTTTTGAGGCAAACAAAAAATTTACTTTTGAGTTTACTGGAGTAAATGATAAAGTGAATTTTGAAGTTGAACGAAGAAAAAACAATTTATTTTTACTTCAACAAATAAAGATAATGAGCAATATAATAGCAATCGTAGGTAGACCAAACGTAGGAAAATCTACCATTTTCAATAGATTAACAGAATCGCAAAATGCGATCGTGAAAGAGGTTAGCGGGGTGACTCGTGACCGAATTTATGGACGTGGAGAGTGGAATGGCGTACCATTTTCTGTGATTGACACAGGAGGATATGTCCATGGTTCGGAAGATATTTTCGAAGGTGAAATCCGTAAACAGGTAAAATTAGCGATCGAAGAAGCGAATGTGATTTTGTTTGTATTGGATGTAACAACTGGTATCGTTGACTTAGACGAAACGGTAGCTGCGATGCTTCGTAAGTCTAAAAAGAAAGTATTCATCGTTGCAAACAAAGTAGATAGTGCGCTTCGCTTTGGATTGTCCGCAGAATTCTGGTCCTTAGGATTAGGAGACGTGTATGATCTTTCTGCTTCTAACGGAAGTGGGACAGGTGAATTGTTAGACGATGTTGTGAAATGTTTTGATAAAAACGCACAATTTGTTGACGAAACCGATACACCTCGTATTGCGATTGTAGGAAAACCAAATGTAGGTAAATCCTCGTTTGTAAACGCGATTACTGGTCAAGACCGAAACATTGTAACCGATATTTCTGGAACTACGAGAGATGCGATTAATACCCGTTACAAAGCATTTGGATTCGACTTTATCTTAGTAGATACAGCAGGAATTCGTAAAAAGGCAAAAGTAACGGAGGATATCGAATATTACTCAACGCTTCGTGCTGTTCGTACCATTGAAAATTCGGACGTTTGTGTCTTAATGATTGATGCAACGGAAGGGATCCAAAAACAAGACTTAGTTATTTATTATATGATTGAGAAAAACCACAAAGGAGTGGTTGTCTTAGTCAACAAGTGGGATTTAGTAGAAAAGGACCACATGACAATGAACGAGTACGAAGAAAAAATTCGCGAACAGTTGGCACCATACAACGATGTTCCAATCATCTTTACTTCTACCGTTACAAAACAACGTATTCACAAAGCATTGGAAACAGCGATGGAAGTATATTCCAACCGTATTAAGAAAGTTTCTACTTCGGACTTGAACGATTTGTTATTGCCTATTATTGATGCAACTCCTCCTCCATCCGTAAAAAGTAAATATGTACAGATTAAATATGTGACGCAATTGCCAACACATGCACCTGCATTCGCATTCTTCTGTAATTTACCTCAGTACGTTGCAGAGAGTTACAAGCGTTTCTTGGAGAATAAAATCCGTGAAAACTTCAATTTTACAGGTATTCCAATTCGTATTTTCTTTAGAAAAAAATAGTCCATTTACTATTGATTAATTTGTAGCTCGATGAATTATTTTGGACAAAATAACGATACGATTTGTGCGCTTTCTACCGCTAATGGGATTGGGGCTATTGCCGTAATTCGTGTTTCTGGAGAACAAGCATTGGAAATCGTTTCGACTATTTTTTCGAAGGATTTAGGTCAAGTAGCAACACATACCGCACATTTTGGTCGCATTCGCAATGGAGAAGAAATCATTGATGAGGTATTATTGACAGTACTACATGGTGGTAAGAGTTTTACCGGCGAACCCACCGTAGAAATTGCGTGTCACGGATCGACCTACATTCAACAACAAATATTACAATTACTAATTGCAAAGGGTTGTCGTACGGCGCAACCGGGTGAATTTACCATGCGTGCATTTATGCATGGGAAAATGGATTTGTCACAAGCAGAAGCAGTGGCAGATTTGATTTCGTCCCAAAGCAGACGTGCACACCAAGTCGCAATGAACCAATTACGCGGTTCGTTTTCGAATGAATTACGTGATCTTCGTGAGAAGTTAATCCACTTTGCGAGTTTGGTAGAGTTGGAATTAGATTTTGCAGAAGAAGATGTAGAATTTGCAGATCGTACGGAGCTGAAGGCTTTAGTTAAAGAAGTGTTGACTTATGTACGTAAGTTAATACGTTCTTTTGATTTAGGGAATGCTTTAAAAAATGGTGTTCCCGTAGCAATCGTCGGAGCGCCTAATACTGGTAAGAGCACTTTATTGAATCAATTGGTTGGGGAAGAACGTGCAATTGTGAGTGATATTGCAGGGACAACGCGCGACGTGATTGAAGAAACCTTAAACATCGATGGAATTTTGTTCCGTTTGATTGATACTGCTGGAATTCGTGAGGTCTTAAGTGATTCGGATAGCGACAAAATTGAAGCAATTGGAATAGAGCGATCTCGTCAGAAAATACAACAAGCACAATTAGTTTTAGTCCTTGCTGATGCAACGCGCAGTGATGTGCAAGAAGTAGCAAACTGGGCAGAAGAAATTCAGTTTACCCACCCAGATAAAAAGATTCTACTTATCATCAATAAAGCGGATGTTATCCCACATAAAACATCCTATTCTGTACCTTATTTGTACCTCAGTGCACTAACAGGTGAAGGAATAGAAGCACTAAACACTTGGATGGTGGAACAAATCACGCAAGGCGTGGATGTTCAACAAGAGGTTATCGTGACCAATGCGCGTCACGTGGAGGAGTTACAAAAAACCGCGCTCGCGCTTCAAGCAGCTTCCGAAGGATTAGAAAACGGAACGACAGGTGATTTTATCGCGATGGATATACGTCAAGGAATGTACCATTTGGGGAATATTACGGGGGATATAAGTACAGATGACTTGTTGGGGAATATTTTTAGTAAGTTTTGTATTGGGAAGTAACCACCACAAAATAAAGATATAACAAAAATATATTAAACCCTGTAAATGATTGATTTTACAGGGTTTTTTGATGAGGTAAAGTTATTGTTTTGTTTGTGATGTTATCCGTTTATTTTGATAATTTTTGTACGTTATTTGTATTTTTATAAAAGCCTTAGATATATTTGTACGTATAAAGTATAATTATGTCACTAGATGACACATAGTGGCACACTAAGACACATATAGGCGTATAAAAAAGGAATGAGTTCAAATATTTTAGTAAAGAGAGTCTGTAAACTTTGTAAGGTGTTATTCGATGCGAAAACAACTGTGACACTCTATTGCTCAGATTCATGCCGTAAAAAGGCTTATAAATTAAAAAAGAAAGAGGAAAAAATAACCTCATCTAATCTAGAGACACAATCAGAATTAATAAAGCCTATTGAACAAATTTTCAATAAACCATACTTAAGTATAGAAGAAGCAAGTCAATTATTTGGAATTAGTAGAAGAACAATTTACCGAATGATTGACAAAAATGAAATCACATTCGCAAAAGCGGGTTCTCGAACCATATTAAAGCATGAAGATTTTTTAAACTTGTTTGAAAAACCAAAACCAATAAAACCAATTAGAGAAAAAAGATTAATTCCAGAATTCTATTCTATTAAAGAAATAGAAGATAAGTATTTATTGAAATATAGACGCTTATACGAGATTATCAAAAAACAAAACATTCCGACAACTTTACATTTGGGAAAATTACAGGTTTCAAAATTTCACATTGACAAATATTTTAAAAATAATCGAACTGATAATACTGATATTAAAGTATGGTATTCTGTGGAAGAAATTATTCAAATATACAATTTGAATAGAGACCAAGTTTATGGTAGAATAAGTGAATACAAACTACCAAAACAAAGAATAGGTAAATATATTAAAGTGTCTAAAATTCACTTTGATAAGATTATGAAAGTAGAAATTTAACAATTTTTGAAATGGCTGTAAAAGTTAAATTACGTAAATATCCGATTACAGGTAATCGACAAAGTTTGTACATAGATTATTATCCTGCAATAATAAACCCAAAAAATGGAAAGTTAACTAGAAGAGAGTTTTTAGGGATGTATATTTTGGACAACGCAAAAACACCATTGGAAAAACAAGCAAATAAAGAAACTATTCAATTGGCAGAACAAATCATGCAGAATAGAGTGATGCAATACAACAAATCAGAAATTTATACAGGATACGAAAAAGAACAACTAAGATTAAAAGTGTAAATTCCGCTCATGTTGACCATGTGATTCCGCTCCATCGTGACCAGTCATTTTGATGTCTAAAAAAATCGATTTTCAGCAGTTATCATATTAACAAAAATATTACTTTTTCTTTAGGATTTTATTTATCTTGACTTATTCTTT
>CANGOF010000140.1 GCA_947455515.1 Flavobacteriia bacterium | reverse complement strand
TTTCAATTTTTCTTAAAAAATGCGATAACCAAAGAAGACTTTCAAAACAATCCTGAAGTCTTAGAACAATTTGCTCAAATGGATGATTACGATATTCTTGGCGCTGTAAAAGTATGGCAAAATCATTCTGATAAAATCTTGTCCTTTTTATGTAAACGTCTTATCAATCGCGAATTATTCAAAATAGAATTATCCAAAGAACCGTTTAGCGTGGAGCGAATTCAATTGGAACGTGAACTAGTCAAAGCGAAATATGATTTGAGCGATGAAGAACTTTCTTATTTTGTTTACAGTGAAAAACGAAGCAACAATGCCTACAATAAGAAATACCAAAAAATAAATATTTTGATGAAAAATGGGGAGATCATCGATATTTCTCAGGCATCGGATAATCTGAATATTTCAGCACTTTCACAACCTGTGGCAAAATATTGTTTGTGTTATCCTGTGTAATTAAATGTTTATGGATTTACATATTTTAAAAAACATAACTGGAAGCACATTGCTTTTGGCCTTACTCGTTAAAATTGCAATACATAGTTACCTAGACTACAAAAAAAGTAACTCTTTTGACGTCATTTCTATTGTAATTAACCCATTACGATTTTTCAAGCCTTATCGAAGCTCACTACCATCCAACTTAAGCTTCTTAAAATCGATTTGTACTATTTCTTTAATTATTTTTTGGATTGCTCTAACCTTCAACTTTATCGTTGGAATTATTCAATCCTTTTATTATTTTAAGTAAAAAACTATGAGAGATAAATTTAAATTAGGTGTTACTCTTTTTACTATTGGACTATTAGGAGTATTAACCCTACTACAACTTAATTTCCCTATTGAAAAACTTTCAAAAGCTGCATTAGATCGATTTTCTATTCAAGAATTAAAAATTTTAATGTTAGTAAATCCATCGATTTTACTTTTAATTGCAGTACTGACAGGAGTAAACCTTTCCCGAAAAGTAGAGCTTGGAGCTCCTTTAATTGAAAAATTATTAAAAATAAAGAATACTACTATAATATTTAAAGAACAACTAAAAATTGGTGTAATTATAGGTTCGAGTATCGGGATTTTAACCTCATTCATAACACTACTATTTAAATCATTTTTCTCCTTAAACTTCCATAAATTAACTTCAGAAATTGAGCCTCCTTTTCTAATGAAAATTGGCTATGGAGGAATTACTGAAGAATTATTAATTCGTTATGGATTCATGACCTTCATAGTTTGGGTTATCTTTAAAACAAGTAAAAAATTAAATGATTATACGTATTGGTTTGGTATAATTTTATCCAGCATTTTTTTTGCTATTGGACATTTCCCTATTGTTTTTTCTTCCGTTCATAATCCCTCAACTTCATTGTTGATATATATATTTTCAGGGAATTTTATCGCTGGATTAACTTTTGGGTGGTTGTATTGGAAAAAAGGTTTAGAAGCTGCATTTATTGGTCACATATTCGCTCATATCATCATGACCGCTCTTGCCTTTTTCTTTCATCTTTAAGCGAGGCGTTATTTAATCTCAAAACTTTTAACCTCTATGAAAACCGCAATCGTACTTGGCGCATCTGGATTAGTTGGAACAGAATTGGTACACCAACTTCTAAATACAACTGAATTTGGGAAAGTAAAAATTTTTGTTCGTAGAACATTAGGAATCAACAATCCTAAACTAGAAGAACATTTAATTGACTTTGACAACCTTTCCGCATGGAAACAAGATTTGGTTGGGTATACCTTGTTTTCTTGTATGGGGACTACCTTGAAAACTGCTGGTTCAAAAGAAAAACAATATGTCATCGATTTCACCTATCCTTATCAATGTATCGAAGCAGCTATTCAAAATGGAACCAAACAAATTGTATTGGTTTCTTCCTTAGGAGCAAAAGCAACCTCATCAAATTTTTATTTGAGAATGAAAGGAGAATTGGAGGAAGCAATTAAAAAATTTAATCCGAGTAATTTTATCGTTTTTAGACCGTCAATTTTGGATGGGAATCGTGTGGAGAGTCGACCTGCGGAATACAAAGCGATTCAGATTATGCGAAAAGTTGGGAAATTGCCTTTTTTAAAGAAATATGCACCGACGTTGGTGAGTGATTTGGCAGGGAGTATGATACGCTTGGCGGTGAAGGATAAAGAAGGATTGAAAATTGTAGAAAGTTTGGAGATTTAAGGTCTTGTTTCGCGATGCGAAACATAGGATTTTCTCTTACTTTTTTCTGGTCAAAAAAGTAAGCAAAAAGACCTTTGTCGCTGTAAAAGCATCGGCTTTTATTTCGGAATGTTCGCTACAAAAACAAAACTCGTCGTACCTCCTCAAACACTTGTTTTTGTTACGCCACCTTATCCGATAAAAGCACGATTTACTTTTACTATGCGACAGATTTCACTTCGGGATAATATGTTTTGAGTATACTTTGCAAGGTGTAAAAGCTATTAAAATCATAACTTTCTCAGCGTCATTTTATCGATTGATAAGGATTTCACTTTAAATTTAAATGTCACTTCTTTTTGATCCACAGATAAAATATTGGTGTTTTTATTAAAAGAGTATGGTAAATTCTTTTCAGAAAGTTCTATTCCTTGTTCTACAGCAGTTATATCCAATAGACTAACATTATCTTTCTTATACATCCCTATTTTGATTACAAAAGAACATTTTTGAGCTAAAGAATTTAAAGTACTTTTATAAAAAACCGTTGTATCACTCATTGTTTTTGAGTCAAAATAATAATTCGTGTCGTTTGTACAAAAAATCCATTCACCAAGCAATAAAGATGGATCTATCTCATTATCATATTCATTATTATCTCCTGCCTCTATAGGATAAACCGTATTTCTAACTACCCAGGAATATAAACCATCTAAACCACCTGGAAATGTAGGGTCTTCACTTTGTGAGAATGTATTGAAAGCAAGGAAAAAAAATAGGAAAAAGAGCTTCATTTTATCTACAATGTAAAACTGATAGCGACTAGTAGTACACATAAAATCTTCATACTTTCTTTTGTCAAATTGAAATTTGAATTGGGAGAGTAAATCTACTTCTCACAGCTTTACCATTATTCATTACTGGTTTCCATTTTGGCATTTTAGACATCATTTTTAAAACAGATTCATCCAGATTTTTAGAAATTCCTTTACGAATTGAAATTTTAGAGACAGAACCATCTAGTTCTATACAAAACTTTACATAAATTAGGCCAATATCCGATTTTTTTGGCTTATCAATAAATTCAAAATTTTCACCAATCCATTGATTAATAAAACCATATTCTTTAGGGAATTCTGCATCACTATCTACAATATCATAAACAACTGTATCCTCAACTTGTGTTTGCGAAAAACCAATAGTTACCCCTCCTAAAATCACTATTATTAATACAGCTAGAACTTTCATAAAATCACATTTTATTTTCTAACACAAAAATAATTTATTTGCACCTTAAAATACCTTTGTTTACTTGATATTAGTATCTGTTTTTTTATTTTCTTTGCACAGGTCAAATGTGTGACTAATTTATGCCATATACTGAATGAAAAAATTTAAAAATCTAATCTTCTACATCCTAACAATCGTAGGGTTTTCAGTTGCTATATTTTGGATTATTGAATTTGGTAAAAAATTAGAATTAGGTAAGAAAATAAAGCTTCCTGTTTCACACAATACGAACTGGGTAGAATTTAAAACAACTTTACTTCATAATCTAGAACATCCACTTGCATTATTATTAGCTCAAATATTAATCATTGTATTGGTATCCAGATTATTTGGTTGGTTGTTTAAAAAAATTGGTCAACCAACGGTTATTGGTGAAATTTTAGCGGGAATCTTACTTGGCCCTTCTTTAGTTGGCATGTATTTTCCAGAATTTTCGCATGCATTGTTTCCAAAAGAATCCTTAGGTAACCTTCAGTTTTTAAGTCAAATTGGTTTGATATTCTTCATGTTTGTTGTGGGAATGGAATTAGACATTAAAGTACTTAAAAACAAAGCGAATGACGCTGTTGTGATTAGTCACGCAAGTATTATCATACCTTTTGCTTTAGGAATGGGATTGGCGTATTTTGTTTACGATACTTTTGCTGCAGAAGGGACTCAATTCTTATCCTTTGCTCTCTTCATGGGAATTGCTATGAGTATTACTGCGTTTCCAGTTTTGGCTCGAATTGTTCAAGAGAGAGGAATGCATAAAACCAAATTAGGAACTGTTATTATCACGTGTGCAGCTGCAGATGACATCACCGCTTGGTGTATTTTAGCAGCCGTTATCGCTATTGTGAAAGCAGGAACTTTTGTTAGCGCACTATATACAATATTATTAGCAGCTCTGTATGTATTAGTTATGCTTAAAGTTGTTCGACCTTTTTTAACTAGAATTGGAGAAATTAATGCGAATCGTACCCACCTAAACAAACAAGTGGTTGCGATCTTCTTTATCATTTTATTGTTCTCCGCTTGGGCAACAGAAAGTATTGGAATTCATGCATTATTTGGTGCTTTTATGGCTGGTGCAATCATGCCTGAAAGCACAAGTTTTAGAGATATTTTCATTTCCAAAGTGGAAGATATTGCACTTATTTTATTACTTCCATTATTCTTTGTTTTTACTGGATTAAGAACTGAAATTGGATTGTTAAATGATGGACATTTATGGTTGGTTACTGGTGTAATTATAACCGTAGCAGTAACAGGGAAATTTTTAGGAAGTGCTTTAGCTGCTCGATTCGTTGGACAGTCTTGGAAAGATTCTTTAATCATTGGCGCTTTAATGAATACCCGTGGTTTAATGGAATTAATTGTGTTAAACATTGGTTACGACTTAGGGATTCTATCTAAAGAAATCTTTACTATGCTGGTACTAATGGCATTGGTAACCACATTTATGACAGGTCCAGCACTTGACTTCATCGAATGGGCATTTTCTAAAGTCAAAGGAGAAGAGAAAAACGAAGAAACAGTTGAATCCAATAAATTCAGAATCCTTATTTCTTTTGGGAATCCAGAACGAGGAAAAGTGTTATTACGTTTAGCTAATAGCTTCGTTAAAAAATTGAATGATAATGCAGAGGTAGATGTCATGCACTTAGCACAGACCAATGAAATTCAC
>CANGOF010000139.1 GCA_947455515.1 Flavobacteriia bacterium | reverse complement strand
TATAGGTTGGATAAAAAAGAAATAGAAACATCATCTAAAGTGGGTAACTGAACAGCAAGTGCTTTTATATTCTCAACCCCCATTATAGATTTAAGTAATAACCAATCCTTTAAAATACCATATTGTAAAACTCTTTGCAACACAAAAACTCCATTCTTATTCACGTCAACTGATTGAAAATCAACATCCCAAAAAATATGTGGTGAAAAACTGGTAATTAAAGAAGACATCTTTTTCTATTTGATATAAAAATACAAAATTAAAAATTTAAAGCCTAAAATTCGATGAATTTAAAACTCAACAATCGTTATGTTACTAATAGGTATGTTACCAAATGGTAATATTTTAAACTAATAAAAAACAAGTGGTTAAAAGTAAAAAACAGAAAAGAACAGCAATTAAATGAGAAGTAAATCTAAAACAAATGAACCTAGATTTTCATTTAAAGCGTTTTCTTTTAAAGAATCAAAAACAGATATAAAACCCATTTTCCCTACATGTTCTATTTGTTGTACTTCTGATGGAACTGAATTTTGAGAATAATCATCTGTTTGAAAAACACCTCTTCTATTTTGAGTTTCATCACCGGGGTATAAAAGCATGACAGTTTTAGCATCCCAAAAACGTGCATAGGTATAAATTTGTCTCAAATCTTCAACCGAAGCCGAATATCCTGGTCTTTTCCATTTTGTGTCGATAATAAATGTTTCATTTGTGGATGTAGAAACAATTTCAATGTCAGGCTGGATAAAATTTGAATTCCAAATATATTTTCTTGTTTGACCTTGAATTGTAAATTGCTTGTAAAAAGGTGAGTTTTCATTATTCACTTCCCTTTTTAATTGAACTAATACATACTCTTCCCAAAGTTCATTCATATCGAAAAGTAAAGCAATCATTTTTTGATTACCATGATTGATGTCTGGAGAGTAATTCAGAATAATCAATTTTGCTAATTCAAATGCGCGTTCATAAGGAGCCGATTTACGATCAAGCTTTATAGAAGATAATAATTGTGAGTTCACTGAAATCGGATCAACCTCAGGGAAAGACATAACTATTCGTTTGCAAAAATCAGCAATCTTTGTCCCCTTAGAAAATTGATCAATAATGGATAAGGCTAAATTTAAGAGTTGATGTAAGGTGTGATTTACATCGTATACTTGATGTGTGGTATAAAAACGTTCTTTGTGAACTAGATTATGTCTGATGTTTCCTGCGAAATCAAGTTTACCTTTTAGTGACTTAACATTACTTGTTTCTCTTCTGTACTTTTTAATTAATCCTCTATGAATCAATTGTTCAACTTCTCTCAAAAAATATTCAAAATAAACTTCTAATAAATTTAAATGTTGTTTCTTGAGTTGTGCATCTCCAACAGATTGAGCTTTTAATCTTCCTGTTGCCTTCAACATTTGAAGTAAAACATCTTTCCATTTTTCATCCGAATCATCTTTATCTGCTTTAGGATGAATATGAACAATCAAACCATCCACTTGAATTACTCCGACAAATTGTTTGAAACGAATTCCATTATACAAAACGTCAAAATATGCATTCTGATTTGCTTCGTTTAATTTGACAAAGGATTTCCAGTGTTCCTTAGTAAAAAGAACATCATCAATAATTAAACGACCATATTCAAAAACGTCTAACTTATTCAACTCCTGAAATTACCTTTTTTAACATCTCATTAAATTGTTCATCGGAAATAATTGACTTATCTGCAATATCTTTCAAATGATACACCACTCCTTCTCTATCGATTGAATCTGACTTTACTGCAAATCTGATAGCATTAATTTTTGGTTTATTAAAAAATTCTTCACCGATAATTAATTCCATTTTATGATAATCACCATAAAAATATTCTTGTAACAAAGGAATAATCTTGTTTTTAAAGACTATACGGAGTTCATCCAACGAAGTAACTCCGATGAAAAACGCATACCCTATTGTATGGTCACGGTCGACTAAAACTTCAATTCGTTCGTTAATAGCGACAAGAAGTTTAGACAAATCTATTTCCGAATCATTTAACTTAATTTCTTTTAGTAAAGAAGCTTTTGGAAGCATTTCAACAAAAGAGAAACGACGACGTAATGCAGTATCTAAAGCTTCAACAGAACGGTCTGCCGTGTTCATAGTGCCATAAATATCTACATTTTGAGGTACTGAAAACGATTCTTTAGAATAAGGTAATGTTAACGATATTTCATTTTTCATCCCAGCACGTTTATCGGTTTCAATTAATGTAATTAACTCTCCAAAAATTGCTGAAATATTTCCTCTATTTATCTCATCAATAAAAATTGCATAACGAGAATTCGGGTCGTTTTTTGCACGTTTACAAAGCTCTTTGAAAATACCATCTTCAATTCTATAACCAACTTCTCCAACTGAATCTTCTTCGCTTAAAACAGGCTTTATTCCTTCAATAAAATCTTCGTAACCGAATGATTGATGAAAAGTTGTAAAAACATAACGATTAATTTGTGCGCTTTTCGTTGCTTCGTAATTAGTTAGTTGAGTATACAAATCAATGATTTCTGGTGATTCTTCTTGAAGATTATTATCAAGTATTTCCCAAAAAGAATCTTCCGTTTTATTAAAAATAAATGGACCTTGTTTTGATTTAACGTTTACATATGGGCAGGATTCTATCGTATGTGATTGTAATTGCCCCCAAATCGTAGGACGAATTGTATTCGAATTGGAAAATTTAACTTTTTGTAAAATCCAAGGATGATTACTTATTTCTGTCACTTTTGCTTTTTTCAAATCATAAAGCACAACAGCTATAACCTGCCACCAAGAACACTTTCGAAGTAAATCTTCAACATATTGCTCTTTCGTGATACTTTCAGTAGTTGAAATATATTTTGGAAAATATTCATTGTTTAGTGTAAATGTTTTCCCAGTTCCTGGAGGTCCGTATAAGATTTGATTTAAAGGTGTTGTAATAATATTTTCTTTTACTACTTCTATAGTTGCCAAATTTAAAATCTTACTTCGATATTCTTTATCAACAACACTTCTTCTGAAAAATGCATTATCATAACTTTGTGCTTTCATTAAATATCCAACTTCAATTTCATTTGTAGCAGCATTAAGAATCGCATTTTGATGTTTTTTTGTTTCGTCTAATCCGATATTTTTAAAATATTTAGGTTCTCCATTCCCCTTAAAAAGTTCAAATTCAAAACCTTCAATTTCATACTTATTAGGTGTTATAAATTTAAATTTACTCTTCTCTAATGCAACAACATATCTCTTACCAATATGAAAACTCAATCTATTTTGACTAATGCCAAAAGTTGCTTTTTCATAATCAAAATTATTTAACGAAGTGATTTTATCAATTGTTTCGTATAAAAAAAACAATGAATTTATATTATTATTCTGTAGCCTTTTAATAAATGAAATTTCATCATTTTCATCATCTTGAACAAGTCTTTTTTTGACATTTTCTTCATTTTGACCAAATCTCTTTTCTAAATTTTCAATCATTTGATTGAACGAATCTATAGAAATCCTTTCTGCAATAAATTCAAGATTTTTAATCTTAAACTTTTGTATAAAAAGATCAATGACATTAATTAATTCATCTAATTGAGGGTTAAGATCATTAAACAACTCTTCTAAATTAGAATATGATTGTTTTAATGAACCTATTTTGAATGAAAATAATTTGTTTTCATCTGATGAAATAAAACTCAATTCAAATTTTAATTTTAATTCTTCTTTTAACTCTTCAATAAAAGCCAAAGCTAAAGTGTTTTGACCCGCATCTGGATTCTTAGTTTGAGAAAACTCAAATTCAAAGAAATAACTATCATTCTTGAGTTTAAAAAATAAATCAATTAAATCTCCAGCAGAACCTGGATATGCTACAGGTATATTCCAAAAAGTCATTCCGAAATATTTTGATCTCTCAGTACCTATGAAATAATCTTCTTCTGCCCCAATTGAAGTTCTCTTTCTTAATGAAAAAGTAAAATTGTTATCTATTTCATGTTTAGACATTAACCAATCAAAAACAGACTTCTCGTATTCTTTATAACTTAACATTTATTATTCATTTTTTCCAAACCTTAATATTATAGATAATTTTTAAACCCTATCATTTTCATATAAAGAAAATCCAATTTCCTTTACACGTTCTATTTTCATGTAAAGATTTTTCGATTTTCTTTACACGTTTTATTTTCATGTAAAGATTTTCCGATTTTCTTTACTCGTTCTACATCTTTCTATTCCAATTACAAATTTTCAAGAATAAAAAATTGGAGAAAGTTAATTTTTAAGATAACTTTGTGTAATGGTTAGAACAATTTTATTTCATGAAAATCATTTCATCGAATTTTATATGTTGCAAGACGCAAAGGTGAAAGCAAAAATTCAATATGTATTAGAATTAATAAGACAGGTAGATCGAGTTCCTGAAAAGTTTTTAAAGCATCTAACAGGAACAAATGGTCTTTATGAAGTTAGAATTGAACATAAATCAGATATATACAGAGTGTTTTGTTGTTTTGACGAAGGTAAATTAGTTGTTTTATTTAATGGCTTTCAGAAAAAAACACAGAAAACACCCGCAAAAGAAATCGAAAAAGGATTAAAATTAATGAATGAATATTTTGCACTAAAAAAATAGGACTATGAAAAAATATACTGACATAAAAAATTTCGACCAATTAATTGAAGTTGAACATGGAAAAATCGGTTCAGAATCAAGAATGGAATATGAAAAAAACGCACACATGTTCATCGTTAGTGAAATGCTAAAAGAAGCTAGAAAAGAAGCTAAATTAACACAAGAACAATTGGCAGAAAAAACAGGAACTAAAAAAAGTTACATTTCAAAAATTGAAAATGCAAAAGGGAACATACAATTTTCAACGCTAATAAAAATCTTTGAAGTGGGTTTAAACAAAAGGATTGGACTGACTTTTTTATAAAAAAATGTCATTTTGTCATTTCCTATCCCTTGGCACAATCATTGTCAATTCCCTAACATATCAGTTTAAATTCTAAAAAAAATAAAAAACTATGAGAACAGGTCAAATTAATGTATCAACGGAAAACATCTTTCCAATCATTAAAAAATTCTTGTATTCGGATCACGAAATTTTCTTGAGAGAATTAGTTTCCAATGCAGTGGATGCATCACAAAAATTAAAAGTTCTTACAT
>CANGOF010000138.1 GCA_947455515.1 Flavobacteriia bacterium | reverse complement strand
GAAATAAATTCAACTTCTTTTTCAGAAAAATCAGCATTAATTTCTTGAGCCAACAAAGCTACTTTCTCTTGAATTTCTTCAACAGAAATGTATTTTTCGAATGATTTATTTAGAATTTCAATCACTTGTTCCTTTGTTTTGAGTGCAAAGGTACTATTTTTCCGCGAAATGATTGTTATGCAATTTTGGGATTTAAAGTCTTTTATAAAATATAGCGTAAATTAAAAAGTATCGGTGATTTTTCCGAGGAATTAATGACTACTAAAAACTGCTTAAAGTTTGGTTTTGAGAAACCTCCATGGTAATAATTTGAAAATCCAAATCCTTCCTTTGGAAGTCCAACCAAATTGTATTCCATTTTATAATCGCTATTTTCATCATCTAAAATCGACAATCCATAAACTCCTGCTTCTAATTCAATCGAAGCTTTAACGGTTCCTCCCACCAACTCTTTCTTTGGAATTAGAATTATTTTGTATGGTTTTTCTTTTTCAAATGAATCCGCATCCTTGAAAACTCCAATGGATAAGCGACCTTTGGCATTACGTATGTTTTTTATGATGACAGGAAACTTTATTGTTGAAGAATATAAAAAACCCAAACTGATATAAATTAGTGAGCCAATTAATATGATTCTAAATGAATTTTTCATGTAAGTAAATTTACAAAATTTAGTTTTTATTTGTAATACTATTAAATTTCAGATTATTTTCCCATAATTCAAATAACGCTTGTTTAATATTTTTACCTAACTTCAAGTAAAATTAACGTACAATGCTCGAAACAACTTCCACTTCTGAATTAGCAATTCGCTTTATTAATCAAACAAATCGATCCATTTTTTTAACGGGAAAGGCAGGGACAGGTAAAACCACCTTACTGAAACGAATCATTACCACTACGCATAAAAAAGCAGTCATTGTAGCTCCTACTGGAATTGCTGCATTGAACGCTGGCGGGGTAACCATCCATTCCTTTTTTCAATTGCCTTTTTCCGGGTTTATTCCAGAATTTGGGGTAACTCCCAAATTTACCGACCGCGTAAAGTGGGAAACCAAAGATACCTTGGTTAAACATTTTCGTATACCCGCAAAACGGAAAGCACTATTCCAATCCATGGAATTACTAGTAATTGATGAGGTCAGTATGTTGCGTGCCGACTTATTGGATGCTATCGATTGGACACTTCGTTCGATAAGAAAACGCAACGAACCTTTTGGCGGTGTTCAAGTATTGTTTATTGGCGATTTATTGCAATTACCTCCCGTTGTTAAAAACGAAGAATGGGCGGAATTAAAAAATTATTACAACGGTATTTTCTTCTTTCATTCAAAAGTCGTACAAGAAAATCCTCCGCTATTTATTGAACTTACCAAAATCTATCGCCAAGACGACGAACGTTTTATCCATTTATTAAATCACCTAAGAAACAACCAAATTGACGAAACCGACATTAAGGTCTTAAATGATTACGTTCATCCAAATTTTGATGTTAAAAATAATCCGGGGTATATTACACTTACAACCCATAATGCAAAAGCGGATGCTATAAATTTACAATCACTTCATGAATTAAAAGGAGATTCACGTAAATATTCAGCTGAAATTACAGGAGAGTTTCCGATTCACATGTACCCCTTGGATGAGGTGTTGGAATTGAAAATTGGCGCACAAGTGATGTTTGTAAAAAACGATTTGTCTTTCGAAAAAAACTATTACAATGGTAAAACTGGTGTTGTAAAAGAAATTGGTAGTCAAGAAATTTTAGTTCACTTTCCGGATGAAAAGAAAACAATTGAAGTGGAGAAATACGAGTGGCAAAACATTCGTTATACGCTCGATGAAGGAACCAAAGAAATCAAAGAAGAAGTCCTTGGAACCTTTGTACATTATCCATTGAAATTGGCTTGGGCTATTACCGTTCATAAAAGCCAGGGCTTGACCTTTGAAAAAGCAATTTTGGATGTTTCTCATGTGTTTGCACCCGGACAAGCATATGTTGCGCTTTCGCGTCTACGTAGTTTACAAGGATTGGTTTTACTCTCCCCAATGCGTATGAACGGCTTGAGTAATGACCAACAAGTGATGAGTTATACCGCTAGTAAGCCAGAAGAAAATGTCTTGGAGAAATTTTTAGAAGAAGATACCATTCACTTTGTATATACCTTTTTAGCAAAATCCTTTGAGTGGAGAGATGTAGATGCGATGTGGCGTATTCATGATTCGAGTTATGTCTTATTAGGTTCAAAAAGTGAGAAAGGTAAACACAAGACTTGGGCAGCACATCAAGCAAGTGTTTTTCATTCTATGGTGGAACCAGCACAAAAATTTATTGGTCAGCTAAATAAATTATTCTCCACACGACCAATTTCCTTGCAATTTATTGCGGAACGTGTTACTGCTGCAAATGCTTATTTCTTCAAAACGTTGGAAAACTGTGCTATTAGTACGTTGAAGAAAATGGAAGAAGTAAAACGCATCAAAAAAATAAAGGCGTATTATGAAGAATTAGAAGAATTAGAAACTGCACAATTTGAGATTTTGACTTCCTTACTAAGAGCTAATAATATGTTAGAAATGCTTCTAAAAGGGGAAGAAATCACAAAGGATAAAATCTGGAAACCAGAAATTTTGAATTATCGAAAAAACATTCTAGAGAACATCAAAGCAGAGCAAATTCAAACACCAACATCCTTCTTAGACGATATTTTTGAAGAAGAGGAGGAAATTGTAAAAGCAAAGAAATCCCCAAAATCAAAAGCAGATAAGGAACCTAAGAAATCTACCTATGAAGTTACTTTGGAACTCATTCGCGAAAAGAAATCCCTTACAGAAATTGCTTCGAGTCGTGTGATGTCAGAAGGTACAATTATTGGTCATTTCGTGAAACTCATCAAAATGGGTGAATTACAATTGGAGGAGGTTATGACAACAGATCGTATTTCCGAATTGGCGGATATTTTTGAGGGATATGCCGAACTTTCGTTAACTCCTTTAAAAGAAAAAGTTGGAGAAGCGTTTTCGTGGGATGAGTTGAAATTGTATCGTGCAAGTTTGGAAGTTGGTGAATAAACTACTTTTCACATTTATTTAACAAATCTTCTTCGATTTTCACACCTAATTCTGATGCTTTGGCAATTGCTTTACATGCGCCTTTATTATCTTCTAATGCAAATTTTGTTTTTGCAATTTTTACATATGTATTTCCTCCATCCAAATCAGGATCATTTGCTTTTTGATAATCTTCCAAAGCTCCTTTGAAGTCTTTCATTGCAAATTTAATATCAGCTCTAACCAAGTAGGAGGATGGAAATTCCTCAAATTGAATGTATTCTGTTGCATATTTTAATGCTTCTGTATAATTACCTAATCCTAAATAAGCTTTAGCAATTATTCCAAAAACAAATGAAGGTGTCATATCGTCTAATTTTAACGCTTTATTTGCGTCTTTGATTGCTCCTTGAAAATCCTCCAAATCTAACTTTATACCTGAACGGTTAAAGAAATATCCAAAATTTGTACTATCGATTGTTATTGCATTATTTAAATCTTCTAAGGCCCCTAATTTATCTCCTTTGTACGATTTACAATTCGAGCGACTATTATACGCTTCATGGTAATTAGGATTCAATTCAATTGCTTTCGAAAAATAGTTACATCCATCGTTTTGTTTTTTTGAATTCTTTATTAAGCCTATATAATAATAGGATTGAGATTCTGTTGGATTATGAATTATTTCTTTCTCAAAGTGTTTTAAAGCAGTTTCGTCATCTTGTTTATTGAATGCAACAATACCTCTATGTAAATGTCTATCTTGATGCTCTTGAGCATAAATTACATTTGAAAAAAGAATGGATAATACACCCAATATCAAATTTTTCATATTCTCATTTTTATAACAAAAATACAAAACAAATTAAAAAACCTTATTTTTACTTTATCCTATGAATAATTTACTTTTACTTCTTATTTTAATTTGTTTTTCCACTGCAACTTTATCATCGTGCAGTACAAAGAATGAAAAGGAAGAGCAACATTCCTATAAAATTCCTCAATTCAAACCTAATTTTCCTAGTTTATCTAATCAATATATTCAACAAAAAAGGAAAAAAATATATCCATTTTACAATCAAATTTTGGGGAAAGATCGTTTTAATGGAATGTTTTTAGTCGCTAAAAACGGTAAAATTATCTTTGAAAAAGTCAATGGATTCTTAGACTATAATGAAGATAAAAAATTGGAAACAAATACTCCAATCCACTTGGCATCTATTTCAAAATCAGTTACAGCACTTGCTATGATGCGATTAGTAGATCGTAAAGAATTATCTCTAGAAGATGATGTACGAAAGTACCTTCCGATCTTTCCGTATAAAAAAATAACCATTCGTATGCTATTAACACATCGAAGTGGTGTACCTTATTACGGATATTTTGCAGATAGAATATGGGATCATTCCAAAATGATGACCAACCAAGACGTATTAAAATTGTTAAATAAACACGTTTTCCCATTGAATTTCCCTTCAGGAACACATTTTGCATATTGCAATACGAATTTTGCTTTGTTAGCCTTAATAATTGAAAAAGTTACAGGGGTTAAATTTCCACAAGCTATGAAAACGTTGGTGTTTGATCCACTTAAAATGTCTAATAGTTTTATTTTGGATAATCCAAAAAAGATTAATAAAATTTCCCCATCCTATAATTCTCGTTTTCAAACCCAAGCGGTAGATTTTTTAGATGGGATCTATGGAGATAAAAACATGTATAGTACGGCACGAGATCTCTTAAAAATGGACATAGCGACTTATTCAAATGATTTTCTATCTGAAAAGTCGCGCAAAGAAATTTACCGTGGGTATAGTTACGAAAATCCTGGGACACGTAATTATGGCCTCGGCATGCGAATGGTGGAAGTAGCCGACAAAAAACCATATTTCTTCCATACTGGATGGTGGCATGGAAATACAGGTTGTTATGCGACCCTAAGAGGGGATACCGTTTGTATTATCGCTCTATCAAATGCTTACACTCGAAGCGTGTATCAAGTACATCGTTTAACTTCAATGTTTGAAGGTTACCCGTTTGAATACAAAGACGAAGAATAAAAGAAATATTGTAAAACAAAGAAGAGGCTGTCTCAAAACCAATTTGAGCAGCCTCTTTTTTATTTTCTATAAATTTCCGTAAAAATTCTATTTTCTATTTTCGGAAGATTCTCACGGAGTAAAAAAGTATTTTAAAGTCTAAAACAGCCCTTTTAGGCTGCTTTTT
>CANGOF010000137.1 GCA_947455515.1 Flavobacteriia bacterium | reverse complement strand
GCTTCCTTATGCATTACTTTCTAATTTAGCGATTAATGATGAGCTTTATTTTCTTTCTTTTCACCGTGGTGAGCAGATTCTTTTACAACTTGTAACTTTTCTAAGTCAGCATTTTTTTCATTTCTAACTTTTACTTGGTACCAAACGTTTGGTTTTACACCTACTTCTTCTAAAGCTTGGTAAGAACGTTTATCGTCTGCGTTTTTACGAACCATTGATTTGATGTCGTTCCAGTCACCAACAGTGATTGCGTTTGTAGGACAAACTTCAGCACATGCAGTAGTAACATCACCATCAATAACAGGTCTAGCTTCTTTTTTAGCAACTAATTTACCTGCTTGAATTTTTTGAACACAGAAAGAACATTTTTCCATTACCCCACGAGTACGAACTGTAACGTCTGGATTTAAGACCATACGACCTAAATCGTCTTGTGCAGGATTTACTTGTGTGAATTTTTTATAAGATGGGTAGTTAAACCAGTTAAAACGACGTACTTTATATGGACAGTTGTTAGCGCAATATCTTGTACCAATACATCTGTTGTAAGCCATTTGGTTTAGACCTTCATTACTATGGTTAGTTGCAGCAACTGGACAAACTGTTTCACAAGATGCGTGATTACAGTGTTGACACATCATTGGCATATGTACAACTTTTGGATTTTGGGCAGCTATTTCCGCTTTTCCATAATCAAAAGTTTCTTTATTTTCTCTAGTACCAACTGTAGCTTCTTCGTCCGATGCATAGTAACGATCTATACGTAACCAGTGCATTTCACGACCTCTACGTACTTCATCTTTACCAACAACTGGCACGTTATTTTCTGATTGACAAGCAACCAAACAAGAACCACAACCGATACAAGAAGATAGATCAATAGTCATACCCCATCTGTGACCAATTTTCTCCACTGGATGCGCTTCCCATAAGTCAAACTTACTGATATGCTCAGGTCCATTGTGTGTCTCCAACATGTGAGCTGGATTGTATGCTTCTTTGTCTTTTGAAGAATAGATATCTAAAGTAGTTTCACGAACAATGGAATGACGACCCATAACAGTATGGTGAATCTGCGTTGCAGCGATTGGATAAACACCATCCACTTTTGTCAATGTTCCATTCGCAGCATATGAAATTGTTCCATTTTCAAAAGAAGTGAATACGAATGCATTTTTACCGATAGGTAAACGTTTACCGTTTTCATCCGTTGCATGACCACCGTACTCTTTTGTTTGGAAAGCAGCATTACCGATGTTCTCATCGTTAGCACCTCTTCCATATCCTAATGCGATACCTACAGTTCCAAGTGCTTGACCTGGTGATGGATAAATAGGTAATGTTAATTCCTTATTCCCTACTTTTACTGTAGCTAAACTCAATCCTCTTTCTTGATCAAAAGTTGTTGCGAAAATATCATTTCCATTTTCATCCTTCATTTCTGTAGGATTCATAGTGATATAATTATCCCAAGTAACTTTAGATACTGGATCTGGTAATTCTTGTAACCAAGGGTTATTTGCTTGCGCACCAATACCGATACCAGCCTTTTTGTATAAAACAACCTCTAAAGCTGCACCTTTCGGTAATTTTCCGGCAACTTTTGATAAAGAAGCATCGTCAAAAATAGCTGGTGTATTTTCTACTGATACTTCAATGCAACTATCATGAATAGCTTTATTCCAGAAAGTTTCGAAATCAGCATATTTTGAAGTTGCTTTAATATTATCTGCAGACCAAGTAGTTTTGATTAAATCGTAAACTACAGAAGAATCCTTTCCAGAACGTTTAGAAGCACCAGCCCATATTAAGAAAGACTCTTGTGCAGCTGAAGTTTCAAATAAAGGACGGATTGTAGGTTGTGCGATAGCAAAGTGATTTTTCTTTGGAGAATAATCATTCCAAGCTTCTAGTGCATGGTGATCAGGACAAGTAAATTTACAATGTGCAGCAGTTTCATCCGCATATCCAGCTAAAGAAATCGTTAAATCAACTTTCGCTAATGCTTTGCCAAATGCTTCACCATTCGCTAATGTATATACTGGATTAACACCGTAGAAAATAACAGCAGCTGGCGCTTTACCAGCGATTGTATTTGTAACAAATGTATTAAGTGCTTCATCGTTAGAAGCAAATAAATTTACTGTATTAGAAGTATTTATTGTTTTACCATAGGAACCCAATACAGAGTTCAACTTGTTAGCCAAGATTTGAACAGCAGTATTGTTAGATCCAGCAACAACTAAAGACTCTCCTTTTGATTTTTTCAAAGATTCGTATGCTAAATCAGCTACTTCTTGCGCTTGTTTAGCAAGCGTAATTGACGCAGATGTTTTAACACCAAATTTATTTAATAAGTATGCAAGAACGTTAGCTTCTTCTGAAGGCTTAACCATCCCCCTGTAATCCGCATTGGAACCAGTGATAGAAAGGATTGATTCAAATTGGAAATGTCTTGACATCCATTCTCCATCAGGATTTCTTCTAGAACTCCATTGTGGAGTATATTCAGTTGCCAATAACCAAGTACTTAAGAAGTCAGCTCCTACAGATACTATCGTTTTAGCTTTAGAAAAATCGTAATCAGGAATAAAATTTGCCCCAAAAGATTCTTTGTTCGCATTTCTAATACCAGCATAAGAAACTGCGTCGTATTGAATATGTTCAAACAATGTACCCTCAGCGTTTCCACCATTAACAGCAGATTTTAACTGAGCTATTGCAGCATTCGTAGAAGGTGAAATAATTGTATTAGATACTAAAACAACTTTTCCTTTCTTCGCAGAAATCTCTTTTAATTTAGCAGTAATATCGCTATCTACAGAAGACCATGAAGTTGCTTTATCCTCTTTTCTTGGTCCCGCCAAACGAGCAGAATCATATAAAGGAAGAACAGAAGCAATTATTTGAGGATTTGCAGAACCTTTAGTGATTCCGAAATCTTTGTTTCCTTTAATATAAATTGGTCGACCTTCTCTTGTTTTAACTAAGATAGAAGCATAAGATGTTCCATCATAATACGTAGAAGCGTACCAAGTTGGCATACCAGGAGTAACATTTTCTGGTTTAACAACATAAGGAATTGCTTTTGTCACTGGTGATTCACACGCAGCAACAGTAGCTGCAGCAACACTAAAACCTAAGAATTTCAAGAAATCTCTACGTGCTGTAGACGTTTCTTTAAGGTTTTCGTCTGCTAAAAATTCATCCACTGACATGGATTGAGGAAACTCTTGGTCTCTTCCTTGCACAAAACTTGCAGTTTCGTTTAATTCTTCAAGACCTTTCCAATATTTTCTAGTCGTACTCATATGCTTTAAGCCTAGTAGTTTATTATTAATAGTGACATTTTGCGCATTCCCATCCTCCAAGTTCTTTTACGGTAACTTTACCGTCATCTAAGTACTTTTTGTAAAGCTTTGTGTCGTTATTTAAAAGACGTTTATGAATTTCATCATAATAACCATCTTTTTTACCATCTAAAGGTCCTTCTTGAATTGCTTTTTCACCGTGACATTCGATACACCATCCCATTGTTAACGTTGGACGAGTTAATGGAATGTTACCTTCAATTTTATTCAATTCACCAACAGAAACAACACGTGCAGTTTCTTTTTGTTTTGTCATGTCTCCGTGACATTGTTTACAATCAACTCCACCAACAACTACGTGTTGTGAGTGATTAAAGTAAACGTGATCTGGTAAAACATGCACTTTATTCCATTTGATAGGTTTAGTGTGTCCGGTGTAAGAACCAGAACCTTCCGTACTCCATCCAGCAGCTTCGTAAACCGCTTTGATTTTCTCTTGTTGCGCCGGAGTTCTACCACTTACTTGTTTGTGGCAGTTCATACATACATTCACTGAAGGTAAACCTGCAGATTTAGATTTAGTAACTGAGTTATGACAGTATTTACAATCAATACCATTCACACCTGTATGAATATCGTGAGGGAATTCAATTGGTTGAGATGGTTGGTAATCTTCCACAACACCAATATCACCTAAACTAAGTACTAGGGATACTATTAAAGACATCACTAATACTAATGTCGCAATACCAACATAAATTTTATTGTTCCAAGCCCAAGTTTTGAACTCTTGCATATAGCTTTGCTCATCTGCATCTTTCGATTCATTTAAAGCAGCTTTTAACTGACGACGAACACCACTTACAGCTCCAATAATAACAGCAAAAATTACACCTAATAGAATCCAAACCCAAGAAAAAGAACCTTCCTCTGTTTCTTCTGGAGCAGAAGCACCTGAAATAGCACCATCTTTTCCATCCGTAGCTCCTGCAGCAGCAGGATCTGGAGTAGAATCTACATAATCAAAAATCGCATCGATTTCTTCTTTTTTCAATTCTGGGAATTGTTGCATCGCACTTGCAGCCCATGTAGAAACCGTTTGTGCATATGGGTCTGAAGCTGCAGCTGCTTGCCAGTTATTTACCCATTGGTAAATAGAACCTTCTTTAGCTCCACCGTCCGCCCATTTTTTACGAACTTCAAATAATTTTGGTCCCGTCCCATTCTTATGAGGTTGGTGACAAGTAGCACATTTCGCCTTAAAAAGACCTTCTCCTTGCGCATTAGCGTTGATTGAACCAGCAAAAAACAAAAATGTTAATGCGGCAACACACCATTTGTTAATAGATTTAAACATCTGATTTATAGATATTTTCATAAATAAATTTTTTGTCGTGTGAGAAAATACACCATTTGACAGGGGCAAAATTAAAATAATCGAGGGGATTTATGACAATTCTGTGACAATTTTAATGTTGTATTTTTTAATTTAAAATGATTCTAAATAAGAAAACTTAGAAATTAAATAATTTAGAAGAACAATTAACATTTGCATGCTGACAACTCTACATTTGTAATTCTATATAAACGTATATCTTTGTACTATGAAATTAATAGTAGCATTTGTATTTCTAAGTTTTTCAAATATTCTTTTAAGTCAAGATAAAAAAGAAAATACTGGCGTTGTTATCATCAAAGACAAAAAAATTGATGATCTAATTAAGAATAAAAGCAATATGCGTAGAGTAACTACAGCAGGTTATCGCGTACAATTATTTTTTAGTACAGATAAAGAGAAAGTAAATGAAATTAGAATGAAATTCATTAAACAGTATCCAAAAATGGAGACTTATATAACTTTTGATGCGCCAAATTACATATTAAGAGTAGGAGATTTTACTGAAAAAAACGACGCAGAACGTTTCAAAAAAGAAATATTCAGAGAATACCCAGAAAATTTTATTCTAAAAACCGCCATCAATGTACCTAATGATGATCAAGATGATTGGGATTCTAAAAAAGAAGATGAAAATGACAGCGAGAATACACAAAAAAAAGACGTTGTAATTCCTAAAAAACCATAGCTATTTTTAAAATTACATTTAAGAAACAGGATTTGCTGCAACAAAACCAGTGGCAAAACAAGCTTGTAGAAGATAACCTCCTGTTGGAGCTTCCCAATCAATCATTTCACCAGCTATGCTTATTTTTGGATATTTAATTAAACGTAAATTTTCGTCTAATTCATCCCAAGAAACACCTCCACAACATGATATTGCCTCTTCCATCGGTCTGAAAGAAATAGGTTGAATTGGAAATGACTTGATCAACTTGATTATTTGTTCATTTGAAATAAATTCTTCTTT
>CANGOF010000136.1 GCA_947455515.1 Flavobacteriia bacterium | reverse complement strand
GGTTTTACACGGCGATGGAGCGTGTGCAACAAGCTCTTTCACATAAACAACAACACATAGCTCCAACCAATTTATTTATAAAAACGGAATACCGTTTGGAGAAAGTCGCTATTTCAGATTTGAAATTCATTGAAGGAATGGGAGATTACCGTCGTATACATACCTCCCAAAAGAAAATAATGACCTTACAAACATTCAAAGAATTGGAAGACGATTTGAAAGATACATCAGTGCTACGTGTTCACAAATCGTATATGGTAAATTTAGACTTTATTGAAGGGATTGAACGAGACAGGATTATGATTGGTAAAGAATTGATTCCAATTTCTGAGACGTATCGGAAGGGATTTTATGAAAGATTAAAATGAGGTGTGTTTATTAGAACCCTACAAGGCCTATAAAAGAAGGGTTTAGACGGGATTCTCCATTAAGAAATTGAGACGTTAAGGACATATTGAAGGGGTGTTTGAGATGCATTGAGGTGTTGACTTTGTCAACTTTGGGGAATAATTAAGATGCAGCTAATTTAGTGAACGTTTAAAAATAACGATGAAAATAAATGGAAGTATAAATTACTATCATATACACCCATAATAGCGTAAAAACAACATGCACTAGGGTTTCAAAGCGTTTACCTTTCCAGTTTTCAGCAGAATATCCAAAAAATTGAGCAATCAATCGAAAACTCCAAAAAATTCCCATTCCCAAAGAAATTACCTTTCCAAACGATGTATGAACTAATTCATTGGAATAAAAGAACGATAAAACACCAAACATCAACACAATCAACGCAATAAAAAAAGTATGTACATAGGTCATCTCACGATTAATCAAGGAAAGTGACTTCAACTCCTCTTTCCATTCAAAATAACGAGGGAAAATAACATGTACGAATGCCAATGACATTAATAATAGTCCAATAATCTTAAGGTGTAGTTCCATCTTTCTGTAATTTATAAGTTGTAATAAACGGCGTATGAGAAAATGTTTCTTTCAGCTTAAACCCAGCATGATTAAAATTGGAATGCCAAGTTTTCTCAGTAAAAAAATGAAATACTCCAATGGTATAAGCGAAACTATTCGCTAAACCACGCACATGTTCGGTAATATACGCGGTACCACCAGGAACTAATACGCGGTAAATCTCTTTAAAAAACGCTTCACGTTCGGTATTATCTCGAATTTCATGTGCTGCAAAAATCACATACACCTCATCAATCGATTGATTTTCAAAAGGAAGTAAAGATGTTTGAATAACGATGGCATTGGGTTGCGGATATTTCTTACATGCACGTTCAATCGATATTTCTGTATGTTTAGTGGGTTGATAAAAATCACAAATGGTTATTTCAGAATTCGGTCGTTTCAGTTGAATTACTGGAGAAGTTTCGTCAAAACCAGCATGTATATTCAAAATCCGTAAGAAAGATTTATCTTCTAAAATCCAAGGTAATTGATACAAATCGGTAAAATCATAAACATACATCGAAACGATTAGGGAAGCAAGTAAACTATAGGTTCCGAAGATGAGTGCAACTACTATTCCGACTTGAAGAAAAACGGAGTCAATATACCATAGCAATACTATTCCAAGTGTAAACAATACTCCAAACAACACATAAAAATGCCAATTGAAATACACAATATTTCGTATTCCTTGAAATGGTTTTCGTACTATTTCCATGGGTCTATACGTCCTTTTTTCCAATAATATGGAATGTTCGAAATTTCAAAAGCATTGGCTAATACTCCTTTCACTTCTGTAAGATGTTCAATGAAATCAACCCGCTCGTCACTTACTTCAATAGCCTTTGGCAACCAATTTTCACGCACTCCTTCAATAATCAATGTTTCTTTTTTCGTTTCATCAACGGTAAATGTAAAAGGCAAGGGTCCGGCAAAACGTCTAGCTTCTTTCCAATCTTGAAAAGGAGAATTCGGCGGCAGCGCAACCTCATCCTGACCTACATTAATCACAATGGCAAACTTTGATTGTAACGAAGAAATTTCCCGAGAACCATCTTCTAGCGTTTGATCGGTTATATCGGTTGTTGTGTAATTATAATGTGTGAAGATATTCCCCATGATTTCCATTTTCTTACTATCCGTTTCCGATTTGAGGATATACAAGCCTCTTAAACGTTTTCCGCGACTGTCAGTATATTGAACAAAAATGCGATAACCAATCAAATAAAAGTCATTCCCCATAAACGCAGGAAATCCCTTGGGACGTAATCCTGTTGTTTGAACCAACGCAATTGCTACAAACGCCCATTTATCCTGAAATAAATCTAAAGACAAAGAAGGTGGCAATAAATGTTCTAAAGCTTCTTTCGGAAAAGCATAGGTCAGCACTGTCGATTTCTCAAAAAATGCTTCCACAGCAAAAGGGTGATTTTTCAATGCACTCATGACTCTAACTGTTGATAATAACGCTCATTCCAAACAATAAAACCAATAAGAAGGAGTGCGAAAAAACTATTCCATTTTCCCCAAAGAAGTAAATCAGGAACGAGGATAAATTCCAGCGTATTCATTACTGCAATGATAACACATTGAACAATTGCATTCAGTTTACGGTACCATTTAGATACAATCCATAGTGACATCAGCACCTCTGAAACACCAATCATTTTGGTGAACAGAAATGCATGTTCTGCCCCTAGAATTTGTGATATAATTGTTTGATGTCGAGGAACCAATCCAATCACTTTACATATGAGTCCATTGGTAAACCAAATCAAAGCAATGAGGTAAGTAATTGTTTTGTGAAGCATGTATTAAAGGTAGGAAATTTGTATATTTATTCCTTTAAAAATCGTAAATAAATGGCAATTTTCGGAATACTTTTTGAGATAATAATTTCAAGTATAGTTGGTGCTTTACTTTTAATAATTCATCCAACATGGAAATTGAATTTTTTTAATGTTATTGCTTTTAACATTGGGTCTTTTGTATTTCTAATTACCACTTCCTTTTTTATGAGTCTATTTATGGATGAATCTAAAAAGTTAAACTCAACATTTGAAGTGATAAGCTATTTAACTTTCTTATTTATTGTATTTGTTACAGGTGGGTATTTAGGTGTAATATTTGGAATAAAAAAATGGAGAAAGTAATTTTTCAATTGAATCCTCAGGAAAAATAAATACGAATTCCACCCTCCGATTTAACTGATGCATTTCTTCAGAACACTCAATAGTATCAGAACATAGATTAAGTAACCTGGTTTCACCGTACCATTTTAATTCCAACCTACTTTTTTTAATTCCTTTTTGACGCAAATATTTCGCAACACTTTTAGCTCTCTTTTTGGAAAGTTTAAGGTTATATATTTCATCACCTTTGCAATCTGTATGCCCAATAATATGAGTTATTATCTTTGGGTTTTCATTTAGAAACATTACCATCGTATCTAAAAAACTATGATAAATATGATCTAATTCATAACTACCTTTTTTAAAATAAACATAGGGAATATGAATCGATAGTGGCTGTGGAGATTTGCTTATTTCTATACTTCTATTCTCTTCCCGCCCAAAAACTGAAAAACTTAAAACTAACCCAATAATTAAAATCACCCCTTTCATTTAATACCTCAATTTCGTAATCCCAATTCCCTTTAAATCAATCAAAAACAAGGTGTTTACATCTTCAAACTGTCCAAAAACAAGTTGAGTTACTAAATTCGCCATGTAGAGTCCGACGCTACCTGGAATATGCCCCATGACCCCATTTTCGGAACAACTTGGAACGTCTTCTGCATTGGGTGGCTCTGGAAATAGGTCGCGTAAGTTTTTACTTCCTTGATAATTAAACACCGCTAATTGTCCTTGATAACCCAAAATACTTCCGTAAATCAATGGTTTATTTAATTGCACGCAGATATCATTCACAGTATAGCGCGTTAGGAAATTATCACACCCATCCACGATGATATCGTAGAGAGGGAAAATCTCAGCAGCGTTTTCTTCGGAAAGCAACTCGTTGTAGGCTATCAATTCAATATAGGGATTTTGCTGACGTAGTTTTTCAACCGCAACTATCACTTTCGGTTGACCAACATCGGCAGGTCCGTACAAAATTTGACGGTGAAGATTAGAAACCTCAATCACATCAAAATCGATCACACCAATTGTACCAATCCCCATTGAAACAAGGTATTGAAGTATCGGAGAACCAAGTCCTCCAGCACCAATCACCAATACTTTTGCTTGTTTTAATTTTATTTGTCCGTTGATACCCACGTCTTCAAGCATGATTTGTTTGGTGTATCGATTAAATTCTTCTTTTAACAGCATAAAATGAGTGTTAAATTAACGAACTGGTTTACTATTTCTTTAAATGCAATCATTTATTTCTAACTTAAAAAAACCAACTTCTAAATTAATTTCATATTTACCATGATGTAGTTTTTCTTCTTTGATTTTAATTTCCCAATTACCTTCAAATTCATTAGAATGAATATTTAAATAACCGTCATAAATTACATCATGTCCCTTTTTGTTTGAATCAAAAACTATTTCGGTTTCGTCATCAGATAAATAATACGAAAATGGATATGTTTTTACGAATGAAATGTGATCACCATCAATAAATCCTTTTATATAGACTTTTTCATTTGTAACTTCAGTAAATTCTTCTTCTGAAACATATCCTTCAAAACTGCCATCTATCAGTACGATATTTCCCTCAAACGAAAAACTATCAATAAAGTCATTTGAATAACTAAATGCTCCATTTATTTTCTTATCAATTGGTTCGTCCATTTTCAAATCTTCAAATCTTCACACTTCGACTACGCTCAGCGTGATTAAAACTTATCCCAATCTTTCCAAACCGCTTCATACCCATGATTTCGGATTAACTGAGCAATCGTTGCCGTATCACGTTCGTCTGAAATTTCAAATTGTTCCAAGGATTCTGGTTCGACAGCATATCCTCCAGGATTCGTTTTGGAACCTGCACTCATACTCGTTATCCCTAGTGGAATGACATTGTTTCTAAAATTTTCTGACTCGCGTGTGGAAAGTGAAATCTCTACATCCTCATTGAAAAGTCGATATGCACAGATCAATTGTACCAATTCTTTGTCGCTAACAATCACATTGGGTTCAATAATTCCTTCGGCTGGTCGCATACGTGGAAATGAAATCGAATATTTTGTTTGCCAATATGTTTTTTGCAAGTAATCCAGATGCAACGCACAGAAAAAAGAATCTGTACGCCAGTCTTCTAAACCTAGTAAAATTCCCAATCCAATTTTATGAATTCCCGCGCGACCAATACGATCCGGAGTGTCTAAACGATAGTTGAAATTTGATTTTTTTCCTTTCGGATGGTATTGCTTATACACTTCTTGATGGTATGTTTCTTGGTAAACCAACACCGCATATACACCCGATTCGTGCAACATAGCATATTCATCTTGTTCTAAAGGCTGAACCTCAATGGAAATATTCGCAAACTGCTTCGAAATTAATTCCACCGCATTTTTGATATAACCAGCATGTACGGTATGATTCGCTTCGCCAGTCACTAACAAAATGTGATTGTAACCTTGCGATTTGATAAACGCAACTTCCTCTAATATCTCTTTATCTGAAAGGGTTTTACGACGAACTTTATTATCTAAGCTGAACCCACAATACGTACAAATGTTATTACATTCATTACTCAAATACATGGGAGCGTATAATTGAACCGTTTTCCCAAACCGTTTTTGTGTCAATCCATTACT
>CANGOF010000135.1 GCA_947455515.1 Flavobacteriia bacterium | reverse complement strand
TTTATCTTTCAAGAAGTTTTCAAAGACATGTTTTCTGGCTTGGTGCTTTTGTTTGAAGGCACATTGAAAATTGGAGATATCATTGAAATTAGAGATTCCAAATTTAAAGAACCGGTTTTTGCTAGGATTTTAAAAATCAACGTTCGTACTACACAAATAGAGACTCGAGATGGAAATGTATTTATTATTCCAAACGCAAAGTTAACACAGGAGTATGTAGAAAACTGGAGTCAAGGAAATGAAGCCACACGCTCAGCAATTTTTGTAAATGTTCAGTATGGTACCGACACTGAATTGGTAACTAAAGTCCTTCGACAAGCAGCATTGAGTCATCCAAAAGTGAAAAAATCTCATCCGATACAAGTTCGTTTACGAAATTTTGGAGAAAACGGATTAGAGATGGAATTGTTGTTTTGGGCTGAAAACACGTGGGATATTAGTAATTACAAGTCAGAGGTTCGCTTAGAAATCGATCGTCTTTTTAGAGAATATAATATCATCATTCCATATCCACATCGTACGGTACAAATCGAACAAAAAAATGCATAAAATTATATTCTTTTTATTAATTACTTATTCCTCTGTTAGTTCCAGTTTTTCACAAAACTTAGATTTTACGCTATTGAAAAGTATAAATAACACGTATACAGAAACAGGAGGAAAAATTCAGTCCACATTTTCAAATAGTGTAACTCCATTAATGATTGGCGTTCCTGTTGGAATACTTGCCTATTCGCTATTTAAAAAAGACAGTATTTCAAGACAAAAATTTTATACAATAGTATCTTCTGAGTTATTTGCAGGAATTATAACAACATCGTTAAAATTTGCATTTAAACGCGAGCGCCCTTTTAGTACTTATCCGAATGATATTTTTAAATATTCTAATGCAGGATCCTATTCCTTTCCATCTGGACATACTAGTGCGGCATTTTCTTTAGCAACATCCGTAAGTTTAGAATTTCCAAAATGGTATGTTATAGCACCATCTATGTTATGGGCGGGAACTGTTGGATATTCTAGAATGTATTTAGGTGTTCACTATCCTTCCGATGTATTAATAGGCGCAATTATAGGTGCTGGAACAAGTTATTTGTGCTACAAGGCAAATAGGTGGATAAGAAAATAATTATCGTAGGAGCAAAACATTTTTTGCCCCTACGATAATTTATCAGATAGGATGCGCATTTCTATCACCGGAGATATTTTTTCGTATACGATATTGTAAACCGCTTCGATAATTGGCATTTCTACTTGGAATTTTTTATTAATTTCCATTAAACATTTCACTGCATAATATCCTTCTGCGACCATTTCCATTTCGAGTTGTGCACTTTTCACAGAATACCCTTTCCCTATCATAAATCCAAATGAACGATTTCGGGAGAATTTAGAATATGCAGTTACTAATAAGTCTCCTAAATAAGCACTTGATTTTACATCTCGGTGAATAGGACTCACTACATCGATGAAATTTTCAATTTCTTGTATTGCATTGGAAATTAAAACGGATTGAAAATTGTCTCCATATCCTAATCCGGAACATATACCCGAAGCAACAGCATATACATTCTTTAAAACTGCAGAAAATTCAGTTCCAAATAAATCATCGGAAACAGTAGTCTTTATATATCGACAAGCTAAGGCATGTGCCATTGTACTTGCAATTAACTCATCTTGACAAGCGATAGTTAAATACGATAATCGTTCAAGTGCAACCTCTTCCGCATGACACGGTCCACAGATAATTCCAATTTTTTGGTAAGGTACACCAAATGTTTTATGAATAAAACGAGCTGGAATTGCATTGTATTCGGGAATAATTCCTTTTACAGCTGAAAAGACAACCTTACCTTCAAATAATTTTTTGTCTACATTTTCAAACAACTTTGTTAAAAACGCAGAAGGTGTAGCAATAATAATATATTGCGCTTCCGCTAATACTTCTTCTAAATTACTTGAAACATGTAATTTATCTGTATCAAATTCGACAGACTGAAGGTATTTAGGATTGTGTTTGAAATTTAAAATATGGGCTACTTGTTCTTCAGAACGAACAAACCAATACACCTTATTTAGGTTGTTACATAGGATTTTAACTTGAGCTGTTGCCCAACTACCACCACCAATAACCGCTATTTTTTTATCTTTTACCATAGTAAGTTGAGCACAAATTTAAACTTTTTATTTGAATAGGGAGGGTAAAATAAACATGGATGTAGTTTGTAAAAATTGTATCTTAGCATGACAAATTCAAAATGAATCATTTGTAAATCCCAACATTGCTATGAAAACATTAAAAATATCCTCCTTTTCTGAATATGAAAAACAATATGAGTTTAGTGTCTCCAATCCTGAATTATTTTGGGATGGTGTAGCTTCCACGTTTTTATGGAAGAAAAAATGGGATAAAACATTGACATGGAATTTTGAAGAACCAAATGTTCGGTGGTTTGAAGGAGCAACATTGAATATTACCGAAAATATTTTTGAACGAAATTTACCCTTAAAAAAAGACCAGTTAGCATTAATCTGGGAAGCAAATGATCCTACCCAAACAAATAGAACATACACTTTTGAAGAATTACATCACGCAGTAAATCAGTGTGCAAACGGATTAAGAACGTTAGGAATAACTAAAGGAGATCGTGTTTGTATTTATCTTCCAATGGTCCCAGAATTGACTATAGCTTTATTAGCTTGTGCTCGCATTGGAGCTGTTCACTCCGTTGTTTTTGCAGGATTTTCTGCAACATCACTTTCCGATAGAATCAATGACGCGGAGGCCAAATTAGTAATTACTTCTGATGGTTTAAACAGAGGAGCAAAACAAATGTCATTGAAAGAATTGGTGGATGAAGCTATTTCAACTACTACAAGCATTGAAAAAGTGTTAGTTTTAAAAGTAACCAATGAAGAATGTCCTATAACAGAAACGAGAGATGTTTGGTGGCATGATTTAATTCCAAATCAATCCATCGTTTGTCCTGCAGAAGTAATGAATAGTGAGGATAATCTATTTATTCTTTATACATCGGGTTCCACAGGTAAACCAAAAGGTGTAGTGCATACGTGTGGTGGTTACATGGTATACACAGCCTACACGTTTATGAATGTGTATCAATACGAAGAAGGAGACATTCATTGGTGTACAGCTGACATTGGTTGGATAACAGGTCACTCCTACATCGTTTATGGACCATTACTTTGCGGTGCAACTACCGTAATGTTTGAAGGAATTCCAACCTACCCGGATGCAAGTAGATTTTGGGAAATTGTTGAAAAATATAAAGTGACTCAATTTCTTACAGCTCCAACTGCTATTCGATCGTTAATGGCTTTTGGAGAAGAGCCAATAAAAAAACACGATTTAAGTTCATTGAAAATTATTGGGACCGTTGGCGAACCAATTAATGAAGAAGCATGGCATTGGTATCAGGATAATGTAGGGAAAGGTACTTGTCCGTTAGTAGATAACTGGTGGCAGACAGAAACTGGAGGTATTATGATTTCAGGAATTGGAGACATTTCACCACAAAAACCAACCTTTGCAGGATATCCGTTACCAGGTATTCAGCCGGTACTTTTAAATCAAGCGGGGGAAGAAATTATTGAAAATGAACAAGAAGGATATTTATGTATGAAATTTCCATGGCCTTCCATTATACGAACTACCTATGGAAATCACGAGCGATGTAAGGAAGCCTACTTTTCGCAATATCCTGGATATTATTTTACCGGGGATGGAGCAAAGCGCGATACAGATGGAATGTATCGTATTATTGGTCGTATAGACGATGTAATCAATGTTTCTGGACATCGATTTGGAACAGCTGAAATTGAAAATGCAATTAATCAAAATGAATTAATCATAGAATCCGCAGTTGTTGGTTATCCTCACCCAATAAAAGGTCAATCAATCTATGCATTTGTAGTTTGTGAGCATCTACCGATCGATTTAGTGGAGGCAAGAAAAGCAATTCTATTAACAGTTACGGATGAAATTGGTAAAATAGCATTGCCAGAGAAGATACAATTTGTAAGTGGCTTACCAAAGACACGTTCTGGTAAAATAATGCGACGTATATTAAGAAAAGTAGCAGAAGGGGAACTTGATAATCTAGGAGATGTCTCTACCTTATTAGACCCAAGTGTTGTTGAAGAGATTTTAAAGAATAGATTGTAACATCAATTGATGTTAAAAAAAGCTAATAAATATTATGGAATGTTAAATTCAATTATATTTGAACGAGTAACAATTTTGTAATGATAAATAAATGTAAAATAGCGAGATGTTTGAGTGTACTAATTTGCATGCTTTATATTAGCTCTCCCATTTATGCTTTTTCAACTATTACAAAAAATAACACTTGTCGCTCAAATCAGAAAATTATTTTTCAAAACTTCAAAAAAGAAGCTTCCACTGTTATTATAACAACGGAAGAAAATGAAGAAGAATTGGATTCTTTTTTATATTGGTCGATAGATAGTACTTCTGATTTCATTTTCCTTACAACTGATTTAGAATTATCCGCTCAAGAAAAAACGATAATTCAAACTAAAGCTTGTAAATTTCATCTACCACTATGGTTAGACGTTAGACATATTCTTCAGTAAAATTTTCTACAAAACTTAAAATAGAAATTCATTCTATTTTATTATAATCGGAGAAATTCCTCCAACAAACTAATAGTAATTACCATTACTATATATCTAAAAACACCTTTAAATAAATTATCATGAAAAATTTAGTGAAAAACATTGCTATGTTTAGTTCATTAGCAATCGCAGTATCAAGTTGTGCAGTTATTCGACCTGGAGAGATTGGATTTAAACAACGTTTAGGAAAATTAGTAGGAGAACCTTCCACACAAGGAATAAGAGGATATAATCCTTTTATAAGTACAGTAATACGAATGAATGTTCGTACAGTAGAAGTTGTGAATAGTTTGATTCTTCCAACAAGAGAAGGATTAAATGTGCAGGCAGATATTGCACTATTGTACCATATCGACCCAGCAAAAGCACAAGAAATCTATACTAAATTTGGTAGAAATTACCAAGAAGTAATGGTATTGAGTAATTTCCGAGCTACTGCACGAGAAATAAGTGCGCGATATGAAACAAAAGAGTTGTATGCTACCGAACGACAAAAAGTAGAGACAGCAATCAAAGACGAATTAGTTTCACATATTGGTCAATATGGATTTGTAGTAGACGCTGTACTATTGAAAGATTTTGTTTTACCAACGCAGATGGTACAAGCAATTCAAGACAAAGTAAATGCAGAACAAGCTGCATTAAAAATGCACTATATCATTCAACAACAACAAAAAGAGGCAGAACGATTAATTATTGAGGCAGAAGCGATCAAAAAGGCACAGGATATCATTAATTCATCATTAACTGATAAATTGTTACAATACAACAATATTGAGATGTTAAAAAGCTTAGTAAATTCTCCGAATGCGAAGATTATAATTACAGATGGAAAGACAGTACCAATGATAACTACGGCTCCATAAATTAAAGTTTATAAAAAAAAGGGATTCGAATGAATCCCTTTTTTTGTAACTTCTTAATTATTTCACTTGTCTAGTCCTGAAATAGCGATACATAATTTTTATCGTTATGGAAAAAGCAGAAAAAGTCGTTTATGAAAAACGCACCCAAAGTGATTACTCAATGAGTTTCAAACTCCAAGTCGTTCAAGAAATAGAACACATGGAGATATCAGTAA
>CANGOF010000134.1 GCA_947455515.1 Flavobacteriia bacterium | reverse complement strand
TTCACACAAACGGTCAATTGCTAATTGCTCTACTTTATCCACTACTTCACAACCACCGTAATATCTTTTTCCTGGAAGTCCTTCCGCATATTTATTTGTCAATACAGAACCCATCGCTTCCATGACTTGTTCGCTTACAAAATTTTCAGAAGCAATCAACTCAATTCCGTGTAATTGTCTGTGTTTCTCTTCTTGAATTAAATCAAATATTACTTTATCTCTTTCCATGATATTCTATTCAGTGGTTAATAGTAAACAAATATATTAAAATCTCTTGATAACGCTCAATTTATGCGAATACTCGCCCAATTCTTCACTCCAAATTCCATGATCGTCTAATTTGTCTATTTTCACACGACCACTTGCATGGATGATTTTGGATGTAGAAAGTAAAATCCCAACATGTATGACACGACCAGCTTCATTAGTGAAAAATGCTACATCACCAGCTTTAGCGTTTGAACGACTAATTTCTGTTCCAATGTGTACTTGTTGCGAAGCGTCGCGAGGTAGTTCAATTCCTTGACTTCTAAAAACAATTTGCGTGAACCCAGAGCAGTCGATACCATAATTGGATTTCCCTCCCCACAGGTAAGGTGTATTCAAATACGTTTTTGCAAAAGGAACAAGTTCGGTTTTCTTGAATTGATAATTTCCTGTAAAAACATCTTCTCCTATCGAAAATGGAGAAGGACTTGATTTTGAAACGTAGGCTCCGACAGGTAAGGATAATCGACCAATTGGAGAATTAAGTTTTGTAGGCTTTGTAATTACTTCTTGTTCTTTGTTCCAAGTGTTAAAGTCATTCTCGGAAAGATAGGAAATTTGTTTTTCGTCAATCCACCCTTCGTACATGTCTGAAAAAGTAGTAATTCGTAGCCAATTTTTATTTTTTTCTACAATGCGAATTAATTCTCCAAAAAGAAGCTGTGTAACCTGTTCCGCACTGTCTTTCATCTCTCCACGTACCGGACAAATAGCAACGCGACAATATGCAAAGGACTTCATTATTTTGTTGGAAAAGCGCGATGACTCATCAAATTCATTGCTTGTTGAATGTGACGTTGGTTATGATAGATCACGAATAAAAACGCATCGCCTAAACGCAAACGAACAAATTTAGAGATGGAAGTAGGAACTTTTGCACGTTGGATATTTACGCTTTTTGCACTTTCTAAAATTGTTAAAAGTTCTTCTTGAAATCGTTTAAAAATTTGAATATCGTCTCCTTTTATCAATTCTTTGTTAAATATAGGATTAAAGTTTCGAGCGGCGTTAAATTTGCGTTTAATGTTTTTTAATTGACCTAATTGCATGGATTTCCATGCAGATTTACCTAAAGGGGAAGAAATAAAATTTATCCTGGGATTTCTGTATCGAGTTAATGAGATTTTCTTGGTAAATGCAGGGTGATAAAATGCAGCGTATTCATTCAAGTGTGCAAAAATTTCTAATAAACTCCAAGTGCTTTCCGATGGTTTCCAATTAACTTGATTTTCGGATAATTTACTTAAACTTTTTTGTATAAAATCAAGATTATTTTTTGTGATAGTTTCACTTTCAAAGAATAATTCAGCACTTGTCATAACCTGTCTAATTTGATTATCAAAAGTAGTCTATTTTTATAAAATGTAAAAGGATTTAGGTAAAATCTATTGACCTACATATACTTTATTTGAAGGATTTTTCATACTAAAATGAAATTCTGTTTTAGGGGAGGAACTAAAAGTCATCGTGGCCTCAATTTGTTGGCTCAAAGCTTCAATTAATTCAAGGCCAAATGAATTTTCTCTAGAAGGATTTTTCCACATGCCATTGTCGGAATAAGTGAAATCAAGATTTCCTTCTTCTGTCGTTTTCATGTGAAAATGAATGGTTAAGTTTACTCCTTCTTTTTTTCCATGCTTTAGTGAGTTTGATATTAATTCATTAAAAATTAACGCAATAGGGACGATAGGTTTCAATTTTATTTTTTCTACTTCAAAAAACAATTGAAATTCTATCTGTTGACTTTCTCTATGAGAATGGATCATGTCGTTACCTAAACTACTAAAATATTCTTGTAAATCTAATTGAGAGAAATCCTCCGTTTGATACATTTTTTCGTGCACTAAAGAGATGGTTACGATACGATTGACAGCATCTTCAAATTGTGCAATGGTTTCCGGATTTGTAAATTCACGTGTTTGTAATCGTAATAAACTGATGATTAATTGAAGATTGTTTTTAACTCGATGGTGTATCTCTTTTAGCATCACGCTTTTTTCTTCGTTTTGTTTAGAGATAGTTTCAAATTGATTTTTTAAAACATTTGCAGCAATTTCTAATTTTTTGGAGGCTAATATATTGGTTGAAATCGTTATCCAATTAAAATAGATAAATGTTAAAAAAGCAATAGTAATACTAATACAAATACCAACAATGTCTTGAAAATCATTTGGATTGTGGAAGCGATAAATTACTTGATATCCTGTGTAAAAAAAGTAATAAAAAACAAGATTTAGTGCATGGAAAAGGGTGAAAATTAACCCGTATTTTTTCCCTAAAGTTAAAAAAACAAAAAAAGAACTGTTTATCATCCATAAACCTTCAATAATATGAGGGTTTTGAGGGTTTGCATGTAGGGATACAATTAATAAAATAGCTCCGATTATATTGCTTATTAATGAAGATGTAAAGTAATTACCGGTTTTTTTTATGTAATTAAAGGAAATAAAACAAGCGATACTTACTAATCCTGAAGGTATTAATTTTGTTGGGGTGAAGTGAATTGTGTTTACAAGACTTATTACAAATAGTGCTACAGACAAGTATCCAAACAATTTACACGTTAAAATGTATTTCGACTCTTCGTAAATATCATCATTGTGTAAAGAAGGGATTTTAAAATAATTTTTTATTATTTCTGTTAATTTCAGTATATACATTTGTCTATTTTTCTAATGTAAAAATACAAAGCATTAGGAACTAATTCTAATTTTGAGGATAGAAGTAAATAACTTATCTTTGCAAGCGTTAAGAAAAAGGTATTTTCTTATTCACTATTAAACATTTATACTATGATGACAATGGAAAGTAAAACGGCGATGGATTTGATCCAATTAGAAGATAAATATGGAGCACACAATTACCATCCGCTTCCAGTTGTATTGGCTCGTGGTGAAGGTGTTCATGTGTGGGATGTAGATGGTAAAAAATACTTTGATTTTCTTTCAGCTTATTCTGCAGTTAATCAAGGGCATTGTCACCCAAGAATTATTGGTGCAATGATTGAACAAGCGAAAACATTGACCTTAACTTCTCGTGCGTTTTATAATGATACACTTGGAGAATATGAAAAATACGTGACAAATTACTTTGGGTTTGACAAAGTTCTTCCAATGAATACAGGTGCTGAGGCGGTTGAGACTGCAATTAAATTATGTCGTAAATGGGCGTATGAAAAACGTGGAATAGCTGAGAATCAGGCGAAAATTGTAGTGTGTGAAAACAACTTCCACGGTCGTACTACTACGATTGTTTCTTTTTCAAACGATCCAGACGCTCAAAAGAATTTTGGTCCTTTTACTCCTGGTTTTATTCGTATTCCTTACAATGATACAGAAGCGTTAGAGGAAGCAATGAAACAAGAGAATGTAGTTGGTTTTTTAGTGGAACCAATTCAAGGAGAAGCTGGGGTTTACGTACCAGATACGGATTATTTAATGAAATGTCGTGCTATATGTACTAAATATAATGCGTTATTTATTGCAGATGAAGTTCAAACGGGAATAGCTAGAACTGGAAGTTTGTTAGCTGTTTGTGGAAATTGTTCTTGTGAGAAAAAATGTGAAAAACAAGCAACTTACGCACAACCTGATATTCTGATCTTAGGAAAAGCTTTATCTGGAGGTGTTTATCCTGTATCTGCAGTTTTAGCGAATGATGAAATAATGATGGTTATTAAGCCAGGACAACATGGGTCAACATTTGGAGGTAATCCAATCGCTGCAAAAGTAGCGATGGCTGCATTGGATGTTGTGGATGAAGAGCAATTAGCATTGAATGCACGTCAACTTGGTGATCTTTTCCGTAGCGAAATGAATCGTATTATTGAAAATACAGATTTAGTTTTAAAAGTAAGAGGAAAAGGTTTGTTGAATGCAATTATTGTAAATGACACGGAGGATAGTTTAACAGCTTGGAACTTATGTGTGGCATTAAAAGACAATGGTTTGTTAGCGAAACCAACACACGGAAATATCATTCGTTTTGCTCCACCATTGGTGATGACAAAAGAGGAGTTGTTAGAATGTGTTGCGATCATTGAAAAAACGATTACAGAATTTAAAAAATAGAAATTCAAAAATGAGAATTTACAATTGTGATTTTAAAAATTAGATTTTTTGAGGCAAACGAGAAATTTTTATTTGAGCATACTTGAGTAAATGAAAATAAGAATTTCGAAGTTGAACGAAGAAAAAGCAATTTTTAGAAATCACAAAAAATATTAAATATTATGACTAAAATAAAATTTGGAACTGACGGATGGAGAGCAATAATTGCTGAGGAATTCACAGTAGATAACGTTGCTCGTGTTGCGCAAGCGACTGCCGTTTGGGTGAAAAAGAACTCAGATAATCCAACCATCATTATTGGTCATGATTGCCGTTTTGCGGGAGCTTTATTTGTAGATACTTGCGTGAAAGTATTCTTACATGAAGGTGTTAAGGTGAAAATGTCGAAAGGATTTGTTTCAACGCCAATGATTTCCTTAGGTGCAAATAAATTAAATTGTGCGTTAGGGGTTATTATCACTGCGAGTCATAATCCTCCATCCTATAATGGGTATAAATTAAAAGCGGATTTCGGCGGACCTTTAGCACCAGAGCACGTGCAAGAAGTGGAAGATATGATACCAGATACTTTGGCTAATGATTACAAATCCATTTCTATAGAAGAGGCAATTGCAGCTGGTAAAGTAGAGATTGTAGATTTAGAGACAATGTATGTAAAACACGTGGAGGCTAATTTTGATTTGGATGCGATTCGTAATTCCGGTTTGAAATTTGTTTACGATGCGATGTATGGTGCTGGTCAAAATGTGATGCGTCGTATTTTACCTAATACAGAATTATTGCATTGCGAAGCGAATCCATCTTTTTATGGCCAGGCTCCAGAGCCAATCGCAAAAAACTTAAAAGAATTAGAAGCGTTTATCAAAAACAACAAAGGAATCGCTTGTGGTTTAGCTACGGATGGTGATGCAGATCGTATCGGTTTGTATGATTCAAACGGTGAATTTGTAGATTCTCACCACATCATCTTATTGTTGATTCATTATTTAGTAAAACACAAAGGAATGACTGGTAAAGTAGTTACTGCTTTCAGTGTTACACCACGTGTAGAAAAATTAGCTGCTTTATACAATTTACCACAAGAAACTACGAAAGTAGGATTCAAAGAAATCGCTTCTAAAATGGTTGCAGAAGATGTATTATTAGGTGGTGAAGAATCCGGAGGAATCGCTGTGAAAGGACATATTCCAGAACGTGATGGAATTTGGATGGGATTAATCATCTGGGAATACATGGCGAAATCAGGAAAATCATTGGAAGCTTTGATTGATGAGGTATATGCATTGGTAGGTGAATTCAAATTTGAAAGAAACGATTTACATATTACGGAAGAATTGAAACAAAAAATCATTGCAAATTGCAAAGGGGATGCGTTCAAAACTTTTGGGGATTACGAAGTACGCGAAGTAAAAACAACCGATGGTTGGAAGTATTTCTTCGA
>CANGOF010000133.1 GCA_947455515.1 Flavobacteriia bacterium | reverse complement strand
TGCTCTCAAAGAAACAGGGGTCGTAATCTCTGCATAGGTCTAAAATCCTTGAAAAAGAATGATACCCCCTGTTTCTTGTGGAATGATTTATAAGGTAAATTTATTTGAAATTTCACTTTATTTAAATCACTTTACAAACTAAAGGATTTCTGAGAAATGAACATATTTTGTGTTTGGAGGACGCAGAGGGAATCTGATTTCATCAGATTGATATAAGAACAGCCTAATACCAATCCCGAAAATTTGACAAAGTCAAATTAAACTCTGCATCCTCCAAAACGCATGAACGTCAAAAACTCCAAATCCTCTGCGATAATTTAACATCGCAAATAACAAACAATATCACATTTTTTTGGCGCAGAGATTTCTGAGAAATGAACGTATTTTGTGTTTGGAGGACGCAGAGATAATCTAACTTCATTAGATTACTAAAATCTTTCAATTCAACTTCAACAATACATTATTTGACAAAGTCAAATTAAACTCTGCGTCCTCCAAAACGCATGTATGTCAAGAACTCCAAATCCTCTGCGATAATTTACCATCGCAAATATCAAATAATTTCACATATTTATTAGCGCAGAGATTTCTGAGAAATGGACGTATTTTGTGTTTGGAGGACGCAGAGGGAATCTGATTTCATCAGATTGATATAAGAACAGCCTAATACCAATCCCAAAAATTTGACAAAGTCAAATTAAACTCTGCGTCCTCCAAAACGCATGAACGTCAAAAACTCCAATCCTCTGCGGTAATAAAATCTCACAATCATCACTTTACACCAAAAATTTCTCGTGAATTCAGGTGTAATTACAAAGTGTTTTTTTGAAATATTATTGAATTTAATATAATTTGAAATGATATATTTCACTATCTTAAATAGAAGATTAATTAAATTAAAACTATGGAAGACAAAGAAATAACAAATAAAATTATAGGTTCAGCTATTAAAATTCATAAAAAAATCGGCCCAGGAGTACTAGAAAATGTATACAAAGAATGTTTGTTTCATGAATTAAAAAAAGCAGGATTAAAAGTTCAAAAAGAAGTGACTTTACCGATTAACTATGATGATTTACATTTAGAATATGGTTACAGAATTGATATCCTTGTTGAAGATAGAATTATCATAGAATTAAAAACAGTTGAATATTTAAATGATAAACATTTAGCTCAAATATTGACCTACCTTCGACTATCAGAAAATAAACTTGGATTATTAATAAACTTTAACGAACCACTGATAAAAAATGGAATTAAACGAGTGGTTAATCATTATTATTAATTAAAAATAAGGCTTCCAATTTGATCTTTTTTTTCTTTTTAAAATGAATAAATTAATTTTTTTTGGATAAATAAATTGAATTTTTATATCTCCTGTTTCTGAAAAGTATGTATGAATGATATACTGTTTGTATAATTTTCTTCTTCTTGATTTCCGAACTAAAGGTTTTGAAATTAATCCACAATATTGTGAATAATATTGTATGAATTTAGGATTATTTTTGATCAACTCAAATTCTTTAGTCGGATATTGATATTGATTATTCGAGTAATCTTCCTCAAATTGAAAATCATTATAAATTAATGTGTCTAAAGGTGAAAAATATGTTTCAGTTGTATGATATTCAGTATCTAAACTGTCAATTTCATTTTCAGAATAAACAATGGATTCAATAATATATACTTCTTTGAATTTTAAACTATCAAGTCGTTTCCACATTCCATTTTTCAATCTTAACTCTTGAACTTTTTTATAACTACTTATCTCTTTTGACCTTGTCAAATGAGAATACATAATTGAATCAGTCTTTATAGATAATTGAGTTATACCCATAAAAGGGAATAAAAGAAAAGATAAATAAAAAATAATTTTGTAAATTCTCATTTTTCTATTTTAATCATTCCCCAAAAAATTCTTTATGAAAGTTTACTAAAAACAACTTTTCACTTGCTCGAGTAAAGCCGGTATACAACCATCGAAAAAACGGTTGATCCAACATTTCTTCCGTCAGATAATCATGGTCTAAAAATACAACCGGCCATTGCCCACCTTGGGATTTATGACACGTAACCGCATATGCATATTTAATTTGCAAAGCATTAAAATACGGGTTTTTGGTAATCAACTCATACCGCTTCTTTTGATTGCGTTCATATGCATACTCTTGTTCGAGAGCAAAAAACAATTTCTTCATCTCCGAACGAGGTAAATTAGGTGTTTCGATAGATAAGGTATCCAACATCAAAACTACTTCGAAATCACCAATGGATGGATAATCAATTAATTCTACACGAGCAGTAACAAACGTAAAACCATACAAGGTCTCTTGACGAATGATTCGGTTCAACTTCAACATCTCACCATTTGCGATGAAACCAGCCTCCGAACTTTCATCCAACCAAAAATAATTATTGCGAACCACCATCAATCTATCGCCACCACTTAATTCCTCTTCACGGTATAAAATGCGATTGCGCACATTTTGATTATACAAATTCGCTCGTTTATTAGACTTAGTGATTATCATCACATCGTCAAAACTATAATCCGAATACGCACGTTCTAACTCATCTTGTAACTCATCCCCTTGTAAACGTACCACATCTTTTTGTCCTGTAATCTCTAGCACTGGAAACTTCTCGCCTTGGTAATTCCTAAGCTTACTCGCATTTAACAAAATATCCGATTCCAAGGATTGTCGTACGACCTCTGTTAATCGTGCATCGTGCAATTGGATGGAAAAGAAATTGGCTTGCATGTAACGCAAGTCGAGCGCTGGTGAATAATCACTACCAACTGGTGGTAACTGACCTTCATCCCCAACTAATATCAATTTACAACCTTCCCCAGAAAACACAAACTCAAGCAAATCTGATAACAAATTACGACTAACTCCTCCTCCATCGTTTGAAACCGTATGTTCCCCGATCATCGACGCTTCATCCACAATAAACACCGTGTGTTTGTGTAGGTTTGGACTAACAACTAATTGAATAATTCCTCCAGCCTGTGTTTGTTTACGGTAGATTTTTTTGTGTATAGTGAGCACCTGTTTTTTAGCACGCGAAGACAGTACCTTTGCCGCACGACCCGTAGGAGCCATCAAAAAGGTTTTTAATTTCAACTCCGTCATTGCTTGTATGTATGCTCCTACCAAAGTTGTTTTCCCAGTCCCTGCATATCCACTCAAAATAAATGTTGGGTACCGTGCTTCCTCTAAGGTGAAATTCACCAATTTCGTTATCGTTGTCGCTTGCTGCTCCGTTGGAGTCAACAAAAAATGATCGTAAATGGTGGATTTTAGGGTGGATTTCATTAATACCAAGGTATTTTGTACATGTAATAAAAACGAAAATCAACTCCCCATTGTTCTTTCATATTTAAACTCCAATCATATTGAGAAAAAATAGGTCCATTCAAATTTAAAGAAATACCAGCGTCACAATTCTCTAATTTACGATAAAAATCGAGTCCAATTTGTCCTTGTAAAGCAAAGGAATATATTCTATTTTGAAAGTAATCGGAAACTGCATTCGTCAATGTTGAAGTAATATTGTAATTTATCGAATCTGAATAAAAATTGGTATTCACATTATTTCTTGAGAGTTTATATTGTGCATTTAATCCTGTATGAATACCGATAGCTGGAAACCAAACAATTGGATACAAATCATACCATCCTTCAAAAAGTTCATAGGATAATTTTATCGGTATTCCCAACTGACGATTATCCATCACAAAATTAGCAACCATCAGCGATTTAGATTGAGTATTAAACCCTGGAAGTGTATATAAATATTGATTGTCAAATTCTAACAATTGTTGCTCGAAAACTAAACTTACACCTGCTGAAACGTTTAAGCGTTCTTCGATCAAATCCTTTCTTACAAATACATCGAAAAAATAACTAGAAGCGTTAACCCATTGATGTGTGATCGAATTATTCTTTGTTTGAGCTGTTTGTATTCTAAATCCAAAGTCACCTCCTACTCCATTTATAAATTGAGAAAAGGAAATAAAAGTAGAAAGTAGAAAGCTGAAAGTGAATAGTGTTTTCATTTATTATTATTTATATTTTTCATCGTCTCTCGTCACTTCGTCTCCCGAAAGCTTTCGGGACGTCACTTCGTCACACATCACTCTAAAATATTCGACACTCTCCTTCAACCGCGATCCATACCAAGAAAACATTTCACCATCTACCAATCTAATTTCTGCTTTCGGGAAAATCTCTTTCAATTCTTGCATATGTTTCACCTTAAATGGATAAGGTTCTGAACTTAAAAATACAACATCTGGATTTAAATCTGCTAGATTTTCCAATATTGGATAACGAGTATCGTTTCCTAGTACATTGGTAAAACCACAACGCGTAAGCATGTCATCGATAAAAGTATCACGTGCAACTCCTATATATGGTTTACGCCAAATTAAATAGAGAACGGACAGATTAGAGTTTTTAGGTTTAAACGAATCAAATTGTTCACGAATGCATTGAACCAATTCCTTTGTTTCTTCTTTCTTTTCAACGACTTCTCCTATCGATCTCATCATTTCCAGCGCATCTTCCAAATCGAAAATATCACTCATCCACACCGGAGCGATTTCACGCAACGCTTCAATGTCTTCTTTGGTATTCTCTTCTTTGTTTCCAAGGATAAGGTCAGGTTGTAAACTTCTGACTTTTTCAATATCCACATTTTTTGTCCCACCAATACTAGTTTTTGATTTTTTCCAATGAGATGGATAAATACAAAATTTGGTAATACCAACCACTTCCTCCTCCAAACCTATGTCGTGTAAAAACTCCGTTTGGGAGGGTACTAACGAAACAATCCTCTTAGGTTTTGACGCTAAGAGGATTGTTGAATTTAATTGGTCTATGTATTGCATTTTATGCAAACGAATTGATCACATCTTGACGTGTAACAATATGATAACCTCCTTTCGCTAACTCTACAAGTACCGCAGGCGTATCTTTATTAATCAATTTTGAAACTTCTTCAATGCTTGTATTTTCCTTCACGATCGGGAAAGGTTTTTGCATAATAGAAGAAATTGGTGCATTAATCATATCTGGGTTCTCTACCAAAAATTGATACGTATGCGAATCATTTAATGATCCAACAAACATATCGTCTTTCATCACTGGAATTTGAGAAATAGAGAATTTACGCATTTTAGCAACCGCATGCGAAACTAATTCTTCTGCATAAACAGCAACCAATGATTTATCGGAATGCTCTTGAATTAAATCTCCTGCTGTAGTATGTTTCTCATCCAAGAAACCTCTTTCACGCATCCAATCGTCGTTAAACATTTTTCCTACGTAACGAGAACCATGGTCATGGAATAATACAACCACTACATCTTTTTCTGTTAATTCACCAGACATTTGCAACAAACCTTTGATTGCGGAACCTGCAGAGTTACCTACAAAAATTCCTTCTTCACGTGCCAAACGACGCGTATAAACCGCAGCGTCTTTATCCGTTACTTTTTCAAAATGATCAATTACAGAGAAATCTACGTTTGCTGGTAGAATATCTTCTCCAATTCCTTCCGTGATGTAAGGATAAATCTCGTTTTTATCGAAAATTCCTGTTTCATGGTATTTCTTAAAAACAGAACCATACGTATCAATTCCCCAAATTTTAATGTTTGGATTTTTTTCTTTTAAAAACTTTCCTATTCCGGAAATAGTTCCTCCAGTTCCAACACCTACTACAAAATGTGTGATTTTACCATCTGTTTGTTCCCAAATTTCCGGCCCAGTTTGTTCATAATGTGCAGTTCGATTAGATAAATTATCATACTGATTCACATACCAAGAATTTGGAATTTCTTTAGCTAATCTTCTTGAAACTTGGTAATAAGAACGTGGATCTTCTGGTTCAACAGCAGTAGGGCAAACAACAACTTCCGCACCAACAGCACGAAGGATGTCCATTTTCTCTTTAGACTGCTTATCATTTAAAACACAAATTAATTTGTATCCTTTAATAATTGCGCCTAATGCTAAACCCATACCCGTGTTACCAGATGTACCTTCAATGATTGTTCCACC
>CANGOF010000132.1 GCA_947455515.1 Flavobacteriia bacterium | reverse complement strand
GGAAATCCCAAAACATTTTCCCCATATACAATTGAATGAATTTGTGATTATGCCCAATCATATCCATGGGATATTAATCATCTGTGGGGATGTTGCACTGCAACATCCCCCGACATTAAATGAACATTTTCATAATGAAAATATGGAATACCATGAATCACATTCCAAATATTTGGAATGGTTAGATAAAATAAATGGATGTATCATTGATGAAAATTTCGAAATCGACCATGTCGATTTTGAAATTTCAGGTGATGTTGCATTGCAACATCCACCAATTGGAAGAACCGTTTTATAATCCATCTATTAAAAATTCCACATCCTATTATTCATCAATTTCACCAAAACCGGGTTCAATATCTGTGGTGATTCGATCATTTAAATCCGTGGTTACAAAACATGCACATCGGATTCATGCCGATTTTGAATGGCAGACTTTATTTCATGACCGCATCATTCGTGATTATGACGAATTTCTCCGTGTAAAATACTACATCCGAAATAATCCTAAAAATTGGGGGAAACCTCGAAAAAGAAAACGTTCATAAATATATTTTTTATCCTACAATTAATTTTGTAATTTCGTTACATCTTTAGGGGTGCCAATGTGCTGAGATTATACCCTCCGAACCTGATGCAGTTAGTACTGACGAAGGAAAAAGTGTAAGGCGATTCGTCGCGTATATCTCTTTGTGTTCCCCTAAAGTGAGAAAATTAATTTTAGGATGGAAGTAAAATTCAATAATCAATCGATCGAACTAGCAGAGAACACAAGTGTTTTGGCATTTGTTGTTTCGCAAGTTGGCGATAAACAAAATGGAATTGCAGTAGCTGTCAATGAAGCTATTGTACCCAAATCTCTATGGGGGGAAACAACCCTACAAGCAGACGATAATTTATTAATCATTAAAGCAACGCAAGGCGGATAATTATGAGTAAAGCGGACAAAACACCAGAACAAGGAAACATTACTACTGGAGCTATCAGTGGTTCTAAAAAAGTATATGTGAAAGGTAAAATTCACGATATACAGGTAGGTATGCGTGAAATTGAAGTTTCACCAACCAAATTATTTAGTGGAAAAATGGTGGAGAATCCACCTGTGACTGTGTATGATACAAGTGGACCATATACGGATGTGAATTACCAAGTAGATGTAAAAAAAGGCTTGCCACGTATTCGTGAACAATGGATTTTAGATCGTGGAGATGTTGAGTATTTGGAAGGAACAAGTTCCGATTATGGACAAGAACGTTTGAATGACAATGCTTTAGATCATTTGCGTTTTGAACATATTTCAAAACCAATGCGTGCTAAAGCCGGAGCAAATGTTTCTCAAATGCATTATGCGAAAAAAGGAATTATCACTCCTGAAATGGAATACATAGCAATTCGTGAGAACCAACGTATTGAAGATTTAAAAGCACAATGGGGGAAAGATTTTGAAACGATGTGTGCACAACATCCAGGTGAAAGTTTTGGAGCAAATACACCTAAGAATTTAATCACACCAGAATTTGTGCGTGATGAAATCGCAGCTGGTCGTGCAATTATTCCAAATAATATCAACCACCCAGAAAGCGAACCGATGATTATTGGTCGTAACTTCTTGGTGAAAATCAATGCAAACATTGGTAATTCTGCAGTAACTTCAAGTATCGAAGAGGAAGTAGAGAAAATGGTTTGGGCTTCTCGTTGGGGAGCAGATACGATCATGGATTTATCGACAGGAAATAACATCCACGAAACGCGTGAATGGATTATTCGTAATTCTCCAGTTCCGATTGGAACAGTTCCAATTTACCAAGCTTTAGAAAAAGTAAATGGTAAAGCAGAAGATTTAACGTGGGAAATTTTTAAAGACACGTTGATTGAACAAGCAGAACAAGGAGTTTCTTATTTTACAATCCATGCAGGTGTATTATTACGTTACATTCCAATGACTGCAAAACGTATGACTGGTATTGTTTCCCGTGGAGGTTCGATCATGGCAAAATGGTGTTTATCGCACCACAAAGAGAATTTCCTTTACACGCACTTCGAGGAAATTTGTGAAATCATGAAAGCATACGATGTAGCATTCTCTTTAGGGGATGGTTTACGTCCAGGTTCAATTGCAGATGCTAATGATGCTGCGCAGTTTGGTGAATTAGAAACCTTAGGTGAATTGACAAAAATCGCGTGGAAACACGATGTGCAAGTAATGATTGAAGGTCCTGGTCACGTGCCAATGCATATGATCAAAGAAAATATGGACAAACAATTAGCGGAATGTCACGAAGCACCATTTTATACTTTAGGTCCATTGACAACAGATATAGCACCAGGGTATGATCATATTACTTCTGCGATTGGAGCTGCAATGATTGGTTGGTTTGGTTGTGCTATGTTATGTTACGTAACACCAAAAGAACACTTAGGTTTACCAAATAGAAAAGACGTGAAAGACGGTGTGATTACCTATAAGTTAGCTGCACACGCTGCTGATTTAGCGAAAGGTCACCCAGGAGCACAATACAGAGATAACGCGTTGAGTAAGGCACGTTTTGAATTCCGTTGGGAAGATCAATTTAATTTGTCATTAGATCCAGATACAGCAAGAGAATTCCACGACGAAACGTTGCCAGCTGACGGCGCGAAAGTGGCACATTTCTGCTCTATGTGTGGACCTAAATTCTGTTCCATGAAGATCAGTCAGGAAATTCGTAACGATGCAGAAGCTGGAATGTTTGAAAAATCGGAAGAGTTTAAACAAAAAGGTAGCGAGATTTATTTGTAGAAGATTTAATTTCCTTCCCCTCTTTCCCCCTCCAAAGGGGGAGGATGGTGGTTCACTTCGATGTATTAAGTACAAATGTTTTTCATTATATGAAACGTAGGATAACATTAATTGAATTGAGTTCTAGTTTCCCCCTTTGGAGGGGGAAACTGGTTTTTGGTTTCGTTTTACTTATTTTAGGTTTTTATACTGTTAGTTGTACTCATCAAGCTAAAGAAAAGCCGAAAAAATCTTTGAATTTTAATCATGCAGAAGAAATTCAAATTGATACAACTTCAATTTTTTGTATTATCAAAAATGATTCAAATAATTTAGTTTTTAATGAAGGAAAAAATTATAAACTAAATGCTAAAGACATTCAAAAGATAGAAAGTTTATTGATTTCCTGTATCGATGAGTACAACAAAGATCATAAGGAAATTAGCTTGAAAAAGTATAGAAGACAATATGTAGCAATTACCGATAAGAAGGGACATCACATTGTTTGGCTGAATTGTTTTTGTGGATTTTTTACAAAAAACACCAAACAAAATGTGTTTTATGTAAGTGATGGTGGGGATTGTTATTTTCAACTAAAAATAGATTTAACAGATAATAAGTATTTTGAATTCAGTGTAAATGGATACGCATAAACCATGAAAATCCTCTTATCAAATTCTAGACCACACCCGCAAGAGATGGACATCATCCGTTCGTTCTTGATGAATGAAGATGCTTTGTTTCATCTTCGTAGATATGATTGGGAGGAAGGACAAGTTGCAGATTTTTTGAGTCAATTTACGAACGGAGAATTGGAGAAGGTTGTTCTTAATCACCATCATTTTTTAGCTACTGAATTCGGAATTAATCGTCTACATTTTTCAGAACAAGATCGTAGTGAGATTGACGAAGAAAAATTACAACGATTTGCAGATGCTAGGTTTATTCTTTCGACTTCAGTACATGAACTAGAAACGTTTAACAAACTGCCTGCATGTTTTACCTATGCTTTTTTAAGTCCTGTGTTTGATAGTATCTCGAAAGAGGGATACAAGGCAGTGAACTTCGATTTGTCGCATAGAAGAAAAGATATTCAATTGATAGGTTTAGGAGGAATTACAAAGAATAACTATAAAAATGTTTTTGAAATGGGATTTGATGGATTTGCATTTTTAGGAGGAGTTTGGGCAGAATCAAATCCATTGGAAATTATTAATATAATAAACTAAAATCCCTCCGTCACACTGAGCGTAGTCGAAGTGAAGGAGGAAACGAAAAAAAATAAAAATGACCACTAACCCCCTAATATTAAGCGTTGCAGGCTTCGATCCATGTGGAGGTGCTGGAATCTTAGCAGATGTAAAAACGGCTGAATTTAATGGATGTATGGGAATGGCGGTAATCACTGCAAACACCATTCAGACAGAAGATGCGTTTTTCTCTATTGGTTGGGTGGATGAGATACAAATTCTTAATCAGTTAGAAACACTTCTTCAAAAGTATTCGTTTGAGGCAGTCAAAATTGGAATCGTTGAGTCATTTGAAGTCCTGCGTAAAATTCTTTTACTCGTTCGTAAGTACCAACCGGATGTTTTTATTGTTTGGGATACGGTGTTAGCAGCGAGTGCAGGGGTTGATTTTGTTTCGAACATCCAACAAGAAACGTTGATTACGGTGTTGAAATCTGTGAATTTGATTACACCGAATGCAAAAGAAGTCGTACGATTGACCGCGAATGTAGATGAATTAGAAAGTGCCAAATGGCTTTCTCAACATACGTCTGTACTATTAAAAGGTGGACATAGAGCAACTAAATTAGGTGTGGATACGCTTTTTATTAACGATGAGGTAATTGAATTCTTACCAGAAAAAGAGGAAGGTATAACACCCAAACATGGTTCTGGATGTATGCTTTCTTCAGCGATAGCAGCACAACTGGCATTAGGGAAATCGATTGCAGAAGCATGTGAGTTAGCAAAACGATTTATTGAAAAACAACTTTCAAGTAACCAAACATTATTAGCGTATTATGCATAACATACAATACATATCTCAAGGTTCAACGCAAGAAGAACAATTAACAAACATTGAAAATGTCTTAAAAGCAGGATGTACTTGGATTCAATTACGATTTAAAAATTGTGGTGAAACACTGTTTTTAGATACCGCTCAAAAAGTTAAGAAACTGTGTAGTCAATATCAAGCTGTTTTTATTATTAACGATCATGTGAACATCGCGAAAGCAGTGGATGCAGATGGTGTACATGTTGGCTTGACAGATACACATGTACGTGAAGCTCGAGAAATACTGGGAGACGATAAAATTATTGGAGGTACCACGAATACCTATGAAGATGTATTGCAACGCATCGAAGAAAATTGCGATTACATAGGGTTAGGTCCGTTTCGTTTTACAACCACGAAAGAGAAATTGAGTCCGGTGTTGGGTTTAGAAGGATATCAAGCAATCTTAAATCGTTTGAAAGAAGACAAGAAAGACATTGCCATTTACGCCATCGGAGGGATAGAAGAGGAAGACATTCAACCGATTTTGGATCTTGGAATTCGCGGCGTGGCATTATCGGGATTATTAACAAATAATGAAAATGCAGAAACATTAATATCAAACTATTCGAAGGAATCAGTCGTGAATGATTCAAAACGATAAATTTATTACAATGAAAAAATATACAATTATTAAAGAAACTGGTTATTGGACTACAGAGTCTTTAAGACAAAATGTTCAATTTACTGTTAACAAATTAGCTCAGGATGGTTACGAAATTGTTTCAGTAGCTTTTGGAACAAATATGTGGGCTTTCCCAACTGCGTTTATAACGATTGCCAAAGAGGAATCGACTATATAAAAGAAATTTTTTAAGCATTATGCAAAACCTTACAATAGCAAATAAAGAATTTACATCCCGATTATTTCTAGGAACAGGGAAATTTGGTTCTTCCAAACAAATGGAGGAAGCGGTGTTAGCATCAGGGAGTGAATTGGTGACAGTTGCACTAAAACGTGTAGACTTAGAAACTGAGACGGATGATTTATTAGCACATTTACGTCATCCAAACATCAATTTATTACCGAATACTTCTGGTGCGCGTAATGCGAAAGAAGCTGTTTTTGCTGCGCAATTGGCACGCGAGGCGATGGAAACCAATTGGTTGAAGTTGGAAATTCACCCAGACCCGAAGTATTTGTTACCAGATCCAATTGAGACCTTGAAAGCAACTGAAGAGTTGGCAAAACTTGGTTTTATCGTGTTGCCTTATATTCATGCAGATCCTGTTTTGTGTAAATTATTGGAGAATGCTGGG
>CANGOF010000131.1 GCA_947455515.1 Flavobacteriia bacterium | reverse complement strand
TGCGGGTGAGTTTTATGCTCTTCCACAATCTCCACAAACGTTCAAACAATTATTGATGGTTTCTGGTTTTGACCGTTACTACCAAATCGTGAAATGTTTCCGTGATGAAGATTTGCGTGCAGATCGTCAACCGGAATTTACTCAAATCGATTGTGAAATGGCATTCGTTGAACAAGAAGACATCTTGAATATGTTTGAAGGTTTAGTGAAACATGTTTTTAGTGAAGTAAAAGGGGTGACATTTGAAGGAGATTTTCCACGTATGACCTATGCAGATGCAATGGTAAAATATGGTTCGGATAAACCAGATATTCGTTTTGATTTAGAGTTTGTTTACTTAACAGATTTAGTGCAAAACAAAGGATTTGTTGTGTTTGATATTGCAGAAGCTGTAATTGCAATTAATGCGCAAGACTGTTCAGAATATACACGTAAACAATTAGATGCATTGACGGATTGGGTAAAACGTCCACAAATCGGTGCAACTGGATTAATTTATTTAAAATATAATGCGGATGGTACCTTAAAATCATCGGTAGACAAATTCTATAGTCCAGAAGAATTAGCTTTATGGGCAGAAAGAGCAAACATGAAACCAGGCGATTTGTTATTGGTTTTATGTGGTGGTTTGGATAAAACCCGTAAACAAATGAATGAATTGCGTTTACATATGGGGAATGAATTAGGATTACGTAATCCAAATGTGTTCAAACCGCTATGGGTAATGGATTTCCCTTTATTGGAATGGGACGAAGAAAACGAACGTTACCACGCAATGCACCATCCTTTTACTTCCCCTAAACCAGAAGACTTCGCGTTGATCGATACAGATCCAGGAAAAGTAAGAGCAAATGCCTACGATTTAGCTATGAATGGAGTAGAACTAGGAGGTGGATCTATCCGTATTCACGACCGTGCACTTCAAGAACGTATGTTTGAATTATTAGGTTTCACTCCAGAAGAAGCGCAAAAACAGTTCGGTTTCTTATTGAAAGCTTTTGAATATGGTGCACCACCACACGGAGGTTTAGCATTTGGTTTAGATCGTTTGGTAGCAACCATGGGTGGTTCGGATTCTATTCGTGATTACATCGCGTTCCCTAAAAACAACAAAGGCCGCGACGTGATGATCGACGCACCTTCTACCTTAGACGAAAAACAAATGGAAGAACTTTCTATCAAAACAGTTGAGGCATAATTACTACTGATATATACTGATTCGCAAAACGCCATTTCCCCCTGTCTGCCTGAGTGGAGTCGAAGGAAAAAGGGGTAAAATATATTTGTAAATATTCTTGTATATAAAAAAAATTATATACAAGAATATTGTCAAGTTTGATTTTCCATTTTAAAATAGACTGTTTAGAATAAATAGTAAATGAATGTAAAATGTATAAGTTTAATAGATACATAAAAAGTTCAAAATTTCGACCTTCTCGAAATGAGATCTTTTATTCAATTTCATTGATATGTTTTTTACCATGTGTGGTTTATTTATGCTTTTGGGATGAAAGAAATATGCCTAACTTCTTAAATATACTTTTTGTTATTGCAATTTTTCTTCCTTTTGTTGGAAAATTTATAAGGTTGTTAAATGAAGATAAATACAAACCTTTGAATGGACATTTAGAAGATGGAATAATATTGGAGTTTGAAAAGATAACAATCAATAATACTGAATTACATATATCAAACATAAAGAAGATTGAATTTAATTGTTCGGATTATAAAAATTTATCAATTAGATCACTTGGACATAATACAGATTTAAACAATCCATTGTCAAATGGAGTTGATAATCAAATCAAAATAATAATGAATGACCATTCAATTTACACCTACAATTTTCAACAATTGTATGAATTTGAAATTCGTAATGCTACTTCAGAACTTGTAAATTATTATTCTTTAGGAAAACTTCATTTCTTAAATTTAATAGATACATTAGGTTATATAGACTATGAAGAAATACAAAAATTCAAAGATACGCTTCCTAAGATTTAAAGTAATAAATGTATATCTGTCAAGTGATTAAAATAACCCGTGATTTTCCCTCAAATAATTGTAAATCAACCCAAAAAAGGGAATGTATTTATAAATTCTAAATCTGGAACTCCTTTTGTACGAAATTGGAAACATGAAGTTAAAGTCATTTCAAAAAATTGAAAATTCTATTATATCTTTTGTTTAAAGTTCAATAATATTCCCCCGAACTTTTACGCAGTCAAAACCTCTGCGTCCTCAAAAATGCTAATCCGTCAAAAAAATCCTCCGAGTCCTCTGCGATAAAATCTCCACCCATCCGTCACTCGTCACTCGTCTCCCGTCACTTTATTATTGAGTATGCTGTGTTTATCCTAATAATGTCGTACATTTAAGTATAATTGAAATTCGCATTCTTATGGTAAATCTCGATAACTACCTCGACAATCATTACATACACAGAAGTAACTGGTTGCGCGCAGCTGTTTTAGGTGCAAATGATGGAATTTTATCCATTACAAGTATCGCAATAGGTATTTCTGCAGCGAGTAATTCCAGAGAACCTATCATACTGGCTACGGTTGCAGGACTGGTTGCAGGGGCGCTTGCAATGGCTGCTGGTGAATATGTTTCTGTAAGTTCACAAATGGACACAGAGAAAGCAGATATCGCGCGTGAGGCACAAGAATTAAAAGATATGCCTGAAGAGGAATTACTTGTCTTGGCTGCAATCTACGAACAACGCGGTTTATCCAAAGAAACAGCGATGAAAGTAGCAATAGAATTGACAGAAAAAGATGCCTTAGCTGCACACGTTCGAGATGAATTAGGAATCAATGAAATAAGCCAAGCAAATCCAATCGAAGCTGCAATGGCTTCAGGTGCCGCATTTACCTTAGGTGGAATTCTTCCTTTAATTGTTGTACTCTTTTTTCCTATTGGTTTTATGGAATATGGATTGTATGGATTTTCGATCATTTTCTTAATTACGCTAGGAATAATTGCTGCAAAAACCGGTGGCTCAAGCATTAAAAAAGCAATTTTGCGTATTACAATCTGGGGAACCCTCGCAATGGGATTGACGGCTCTTGTAGGGTATCTTTTCGGTGTAAACGTCTAACTAATTCGTCATTCGTTGCTCGTTGCTCGTCGCTTCGTCACTCGTTGTTCCAACACTATAATACACGCGCACATTGCAAATATGGGCACGCAAGCTTTATCGGTATCTAAGTAGTTATTCAAAACGCCATGGACAAAATAGGTTACTAACGATAAAAGCATAGCCAACAATAGGACTTTCATCTCTTTATCTTCTTCTCCCCAATGATTATAAAGGGTAATTCCTTTATAAAAGATGGTACCAATCAATAATAAAGTAGTGAGTAGTCCAAATACCCCCATTTCAGCTAATGGACCTAAATATTCACTATGTGCATTTCCACCATCACCAAAATTCGTAGAAATAATGGTTAAATTCTCTGGTTTCTGAAAACGTGCATATTCAAAAGCATAAGTACCAGGACCAAATCCAAACACGGGTCGTTCTGTAAACATGGATATCGCACAGGACCAACGATTCAAACGCTCTAAATTGGATGCATCAGTTGTAACGTTTGCGGCACTCTCTAATCGTTTACCAAAATCCTCAGTGGTGTGCTCCGATGTGTTTTTTGCCATTGCAAATTGTATCTCCGTCCAAGAAAGGGCAACAACGGTAGTTATTCCTAATACAGTAGATAAAATGTATTTAAATTTAATTTTAAAGGCAATCAAAAACCAAACTCCTCCTGCAGCTAAAATGCTTAACCATGCTGCTCGTGTATAAGAAAAATACAAACCAGTCAAATTTATGACTAAAAGAAGAATTAAAATTACTTGCGTAAATAAATCATGTTTTTTGGAAAAATACAATCCTAATAATAATGGAAAAATGAGTGCAACAGCTGCTCCGTAGATTGTATGGTCACGATAAAAGGGATCCATTACCCAATGACTTTGTTTTTCTGCAAATCCGTAGCCTGCGTGTTTGATAACAGTGTAAACAATCACAATGTTTGTTGCAATACTAAAAAGCCATAAAAAGGAGCGTATATATCGTCTATCTTGAAAAATGAGCACTCCAAATCCGATTAAAGGAATAATGTACCATAGCTTTACTAATAAAAACTTAAAAGAAACCATTGTATGGGTACTCATACATGCACTGATAAAAATCCATCCAATATATATGGCAATTGCCCAAGTAATTTCATTTTTAAATAAATAGGAGGGTAGTATATTCGAACGTAATTGATACATTATCAATAATAACATTAGTCCGAATAATAGTGGTTCGGTAGGTAAATACAAACCTACACTTGTAACAAATTCTTCAATGTTTATACTTAACGGTGTCGCAAAAAGGATAAACAGAAAAACATATTTAGTGTGGTAGATCGAAATGTAAATAATTAGTAAAGCGAAAGGAACTAAAAAGAAAAACCAATTTTCTAAATAAAAAGAAACTAATGAAAGTAAAATAAAAAGACTACTTCCAAGAATTGCAAATAAATTCGATTTGATAGTTTGCACTACGACTCTTTTCTTAATTCTTTAAGACGTTCTTGTGCCAATAACAAAAACACCATGCAAAGTAACGTAGATAAGGTAGAAACAATGATAATTACAGATTTTTTTGGTTTTTCTTTCTTGTCTGCCGTTATTGCTCTTTCTACGATGAATTTATGACTAAAATTCGCATTGGCATCCGATTCAGCTTGATCGTATGCTGTTTCAAATTCAGCTAACTTCGTCATCTTTTCATCACGCATCATAGATAATCCATCAAACTCTGCTCCGTGTTTTACATTCACATCAATTTGTTTACGGAAATAGCGACGGTCTTCTTTTCCTTTTGCTTCATTGTATGCTTGAAATAAGGTTGCACGACCCTCATCCGTAACAACCCCAATTGAACTAAGACTATCCAAACGATTCAAAATAACTTTAATATCTTGTTCTATCAGTTCCTTCTCGCGTTTGTTTATCTCGTAGGCAGGAATGGTTCTTGCCTTAATCATTTCATTTTTTACGGTATCGATGAGATCTACAATTTTATTTGCCATCGCTGCGGCCTTTCTTGGATTTTTATCCAACACATCAATCTGTATAGAACCATAACGTGTTCTTGTAAAGGAAAAATGTCCTGCGTATTGTTCTCCCAATTTATGATTTTTATAGGTATCCGTTTCTTTAATTTCATAATGCTTCATTAAACCAAATTGTTTAACGATTCGATCACGGATTTGAGCAGATTGTAAAATTTGTATCATTTGCTCTGCTTGTTCTTCTTCACCAAAATCCATCGAAGATGCTTTGGCATTTCGTTGTTCTGAGAAAGATACAGAACTTGTGGCAGTAGGAAAAACAATAGCAGTAGATAAATATTCAGGGGTGATGAAAAATGAGATTACTAACGAAGATAGTGCACCTATGAATGTGACAATACTTATTACTTTTCTTTTCTTCCAAATGAATTGAACGATATTCTCCTTTTGTATAATTGTATCTAATTGCTGCTCCATAAACTAAAAATTGTTCCGTCTAACGTATTACTTGCAAATATATTGTATTATTTAAAAATTCTCCATTTATTCTTCAAAGTAGACATCCTATAATCATCCAATAATTCAGTGATATTCTTATCTAAAAACTTTTTTTGCAATTTATAGGTCCCTTTCCCCATTTTGTAATCCAATTCATCCTCAAAAATTGGAACAATAGCCAAAAATTCAACCGTTTTACCATCTATATCTAATGGTTTAAATTCTTCTGATAAGTAGGTTGGGTTATTCAATAAAAAGTATTTCTGTTTCATAGTTGGTGAAATAGCTTCTACAGGATTGCCATTTGGAAAAGTATGCCCAACTCCATACCAAGTTTGTTTTTCGATTAAATGTTTGGCTAACTTTTGTATCCAAGGTTTCACCCAATTCATCGATGGATTACTTTCATCATTTAAATCCCAATAACTAGGCAAGCAAAAAAACAGTTCAATGTTTTTTAAAGTGCTAAATTTTTCAGGAATCGGTTGCTCATATTCTGAAAGTCCATTCGTCAATAAGATTTGTATTGGCGATCTTTTTACAGTAGAAATTAATAACAAATCAATTTCTGACTCTGTTTGCTTTTTTAATTCCGTTATTTGTGCAGATGGAAATCGAGTCTGTATTAATTTTTCGATTG
>CANGOF010000130.1 GCA_947455515.1 Flavobacteriia bacterium | reverse complement strand
TTAGGGATTGCTTCGGATGAAGAAATGGAGCAGAAATTCAATGATCGTCCGGACATGAAATACTATAAGTTGAAGGTCAATCAAGAAGAGGTAGGTCGAATCGTGAACACCTTTCAACGTTTGACTTCGAAGCCATTTACGATTGATGCGAATCAGGGATTTACCGATCGAAAACTAGCCTTGGAGTGGAGTTATAAACTCGCTGATTTAGGCGTAGAATATTTGGAGCAACCTTTTCATAAAGAAGATTTTGAGAGTCATTTGTGGTTGAAGAAACAAAGTCCCATACCTATCATTGCGGATGAATCGTTTCAGAATTTCGCTGATTTGGAAAAAGTGGTCAAGTACTTCGACGGAATCAATTTAAAAATCATGAAGTGTGGAGGAATCTCGGAAGGAGTTGCTGCTTTGCAACGTGCCAAAGAAATGGAATTGAAAAGTATCATTGGTTGCATGAGTGAATCGAGTGTGGTGAGTAATGCGGCGAAGCAAATTTCATCCCTCGCGGATTGGGTGGATTTAGATGGTCCGTTGTTGCTGACGAATGATTTGTTTGCGGAGGAGAGGTCAGTAGAAGAATTAATGGAAAGATTGAAATATATGTAGAGAAGCAACGCATTGCGTCTCTACATATATTTTATATATTTGTCGCCTATATGTTAATTGTTAAATAAAAGATTATGAGAATTTTAAAGCGAATTTTAGTTGTTTTTTTAGGTTTGGTTGCCGTGTTTTTAATCGCTGCATTGTTTGTAGATAAGAAGATGGAAATCGAGCGTGAGATTGTAATTAATAAGCCGGTGGAAGAAGTGTTTGATTATATTGTTTTGTTAAAGAATCAAGACAATTTTAGCAAATGGGCATTGATTGATCCAAATTCAAAAAAGTCTTACAAAGGAACAGATGGAACCGTTGGTTTTGTTTCAGCGTGGGATAGTAAAAACGATGATTTGGGTGCTGGAGAACAAGAGATTTTAAAGATTTCTAAAAATCACCGCATCGATTATGAATTGCGTTTTAAACGTCCGATGGAAGCGACAAATCAAGCGTATTTAGTGACTGAAAAAGCGGGTAACAACACAAAAATAAAATGGGGATTCCAAGGTGAAATGCCTTATCCATTTAATTTAATGTCCAAATTAATGGGGATGAAGGCGATGTTGGAAGAAGATTTGGATACAGGATTGAAAAATTTGAAAGAGGTGTTGGATAAATAATAGAAATGCCCTTGGGGCGAAAATGCATTGTAAAATACCGTAGGGGCGAAAGATTTTTCGCCCCTACGGTATTTTATTACAACGTTTCCTCTCCCTTTTTCCAATTACAAGGTGTTAAATCTCCTGTTTGTAAGGCATCCAACACACGGATGACCTCTTCCACATTTCTTCCAACAGCAAGATCATTTACACTGACCCAGCGAATGATTCCTTCTGGATCTACGATGAATGTTGCGCGATAGGCGACTTTTTCGTTAGCTTCCAAAATACCCAATTCTTCTGCTAAGGATTTTGAGGTGTCAGCCAACATTGGGAATTGCAAGTTTTTCAAGTCTTCGTGACTTTTTCTCCATGCCAAATGCACAAATTCACTGTCGGTTGAGGCACCTATCACCTGAGTGTTTCTTGCGCTGAAATCTTCAAAGTGATCGTTGAAACTTGCGATCTCCGTCGGGCATACAAAGGTGAAATCTTTTGGCCACCAGAATAACAACAACCATTTTCCAGCTTCTTGGTGTGTTAGGTGATTGACTGTTCCAAATTCTTTCGCGTATTCAATAGATACAACTGCTTTTTTTTCGAAGGCAGGGAATTCATTTCCGATTCCCAAAATGCGTTTGCTCATAGTTTTATTTTTTTAGGTTAGTTTATTTTGCTTTGTTTGATATTACAAAGGTGAGTCATTTGTATTTATCAATCAAATCGATATTTATTATATTTGTATAGATATAATCTATATTATGACCATTCAGCAATTAGAATACGTCGTGGCGTTGGATACTCACCGTCACTTTGTACAAGCAGCAGAACATTGTTTTGTGACTCAACCAACCTTGACCATGCAGGTGCAGAAGTTGGAACACGAAATTGGTATCACCTTGTTTGACCGTTCCAAAAAGCCATTGGAGCCAACGCTTGCCGGAGCTCCGATAATAGCCAAAATTCGCTCAATATTATTAGAGATTAATCAACTAAAATCCTTTGTTTACAAAGAAAAAGAAAGTTTGGAAGGAACGTATCGCCTTGGAATCATACCGACAGTTTCTCCTTATTTATTGCCGTTGTTTTTGCAGGATTTCACAACTAAGTATCCCGAAGTGAATTTACAAATCCGCGAAATGCAGACCGCACAAATCATAGATGCGCTTAAACAAGGGACTTTAGATATTGGTATTTTGGCAACGCCATTGATGGATCAACACATTCGCGAAATTCCTTTGTACAACGAACCGTTTTTGGTTTATCTAAATCCTTCGAATCCGTTGATGAGCGAGAAAGAATTAGTTGCAGATCAATTACCGATGGAAGCGCTTTTGTTGTTGGAAGAGGGGCATTGTTTCCGTGAGCAAGCCTTGCGAATTTGTGGGAGTAAATTGGAAGTTAACACGCGTAACTTTTCACTTCAAAGTGGTTCAATCGAAGGGTTGAAAAACCTGGTGAAAAAAGAAGTTGGCTATACCTTGGTTCCGTATTTGTCTGTCGTGGACGAGTTAGGTTCATCGAATATAAAACGATTTACACAACCTGAACCAAGCAGGGAAATCAGTATTGTTACCCATAAAGGCTTTGCAAAAGAATTGTTGTTGGAAAAATTAGGGGAATGTGTAAAGGAAAATTTACCTTCGGAATTACAGGTGATGGGGAGTAGTAGAAGGGTTAATTGGAGGTGAAAAACTGTAGGAGCGAAAAATCTTTCGCCACTACAGTTTTTATTGTCGATTGTAAAATTGAATTCGTTCCCGTTCAATTTCTGCAATTAATTCAGATTCTGTAGGAAGGTACGGCATGTATTTGGAAGCGAACAGTTGTTCCTTATCATTTAGAATCGAATATTTCGCGATGGTGTGATCTGTTTCAGTACATAATAAAATACCAATTGTCGGATTATCCGAAGCTTGTTTTTTGAGGTCGTCGTACATACGCACATACATGTCCAATTGACCGATATCTTGGTGGTTGAGTTTGGTTGTTTTTAATTCAATTAAGACAAAACATTTAAGAATGTAGTTGTAGAATACCAAGTCTATGAAAAAGTCACTGGTTTCTGTACGAATAAGTTGTTGACGCTCGACAAAAGCATACCCTTTTCCAAGTTCGAGAATGAATTTTTGCAGGTTGTCAATCAACGCTTTTTCCAACTCTTTTTCTGTGTATCCCAGGTTGATCGGTAGGTTTAAGAATTCTAGTACAGCAGGATTTTTGATGAATTCGAAAGAGTCTTGTTGAAACTCTTGTGTGTTTTGTTTCATTTCTTTTTGAACGTTTTCTTTTTCGTGGGAGGAAAGTAAACGTTGGTAGTACAACGTTGAGATGTTTCTTTCAAGTGTTCGTACAGACCAATTTTGTTCCGCAGCTTCCTTGAGGTACCATTGTTGAGCATCTTTTGATTGAATTTTTAATAGTTGACGTATATGTGTCCAAGATAGTTTTTGAAGGTGTAAAAAGTCATTGGAAATTAGATTAAGTATTTGTTTTTGATTGTTTTGTAATTCATCACTCACTGAGTGGTGAATTGCTTTTGGATATAAAATATAGAATTGTCTGAAGTATCTAATGTTAGTAATTGAGAATCCTTTTCCAAATTCTTTGGTCAGTTCCTCTGAAATATTTTTTATGATTTCTTTACCATAAGTGGCTCTATCCTTACCGTCTTGTTCCTCTTCTACAATGCGTTTTCCAATATTCCAATACGCTTCAACCATTGCGGTGTTGACTGCAGAATAGGCTTTTTTACGTGCGTGTGCTAATATTTCTTTAATTTCTACAATGTAGTTTGGGTTAGAGTTTGTTAGGGGCATCTTTTTATTTTTTGATTATTTATTAATCTAATTTACGATTAATTATTAATTTTTGCAATCGTTTTAAATATTTACCTATTTTTAACCTATAAGCGCTATCAATGACTCAAAACCTTCAATCCAATAAACGAAACCTATGGATCATCACCGGGATTACGGTGTTGAATGCCATTGGATTAACAATCGTATTACCTATTCTTCCATTTTTATTGTCGGAATATGTAGCAGAAAAACAGGTTGCTACTTATATGAGCGCCTTGGTTTCGGTGTTTGCTTTGTGCACATTTTTTGCGGCGCCGATTTTTGGTGCGTTGAGTGATCGTTTTGGACGTAAACGAATTTTGATTTTGAGTTTGATTGGTTCGGCTGTAGGATATTTCTTACTCGGAATTGGTGGTGCGATTTGGGTGTTGTTTTTAGGGAGAATTATCGACGGACTTACAGCTGGAAATCAAAGTACCTTGTTTGCTTATATTTCGGATAGTACCGAAGCGGCAGAACGGGGAAAATGGTTTGGTATCTTGGGAGGCGCTATCGGATTAGGATTTATGATTGGTCCTGCGATAGGCGGAACACTTGGTTCAATTTCAATTACCTTGCCCTTTTTCGTGACCGCGGGAATCACGATTGTTTCGATAGGTTGTGTGTTGTTCTTGCTTCCAGAATCTTTGCCTGTTGAAAAACGTAGCAGTCATTTTAACCTCCAAAGTTTTAATTTGTACCATCAATTCAGCGAAGTATTTCAACTCAAGCAGGCGAGAACCTTGTTGATTATGGGTGCTTTTTTCTTTGTTGGATTAATTATTTGGCAGTTCAACACCAGTATTTATTTGAAAGATGAATTGCATTGGGGTACCTCGTTTATCGGCTTAGTTTTTATGACAGTTGGGGTCTGTGACATACTTTCTCGGGTGGTTCTTCTTCCTTTACTCTTGAAAAAGTGGAGCGAAAAAACACTAGGTGCAATTGGTTTATTTGGATTAAGTCTAGGCTTGGCTTGTTTGTTTGTAACGAGTTATTTTCCGTCTCCCTATTTAATTTTCACTGCAGTCGCATTTATCGTTTTAGGGGAAGGATTGTTTGATCCTTCGTATAATTCCCAGTTATCCAATGCGGTAAGTGATACAAAACAAGGAGTATTACAAGGAACGAACCATAGTTTACAAGCGCTTTATCGCGTGTTAATTCCGATTGGTGCAGCAACCATTTACACATTTAACCATGGAATTATTTTTGCGCTAGCTGCAATTATATTGTTGATAGGGTTGTTTTTGTATTTGCGAATTAATCACGATTAAAAAAACAACCACATCACATTCCGCGACTTTTTTTAATCGTATCGTATGCCTCTTGAATTTTTTGGAATTTCTCTTTTGCGCCGTGTTGGTATTCCTCCCCTAAAGATGCAACTTTATCCGGGTGGTAACGAATTGCCATTTGACGGTATGCTTTTTTTACTTCTTCGTCCGTAGCTGTTGGCTCCACTCCAAGTACAGCATAATCCGAATTTACATCGCGGTAGAACATGTTTTTCACCGTTCTGAAATCGGCGTGCTGGATACCCATTAAGGTTGCGATACGTTCAAGTACTGTGATCTCAATGTCTGCAACATTTCCATCTGCTTTCGCAATACCGAACAAATAGTGTAACAATTGAATACGCACTTCTTCTTGCGTTCGCATGCGAATATCTTGACAAATACGCTCTAAAGGAATGTCATTAGAATCTAAAAATTGTTTAAGTGTTTGTAGGTGTTGTACCGAAAAATCTGGTCCAAATTGTTGTGCAAAAAAGGATTTTACATACGATAATTCTGCTTTAACTACTTTTCCATCGGCACGCATAACTGCTGCTGAAAGTGCGATTAACATCGTTGGGAAGTCATTCGTTGAAGAGCGTTGTTGGTAGAAACCAAATATGTCCTCAGAAGAAAAGCCATTGCTTCCTCCAGAACCTTGCGTTCCGCCGTTTGCTTTCATCTTTTGGTAGTTGTCGACCAATGACCCTATGGAAAAACCAATAATAGCACCTATGAAACTTTTAGTAAGCAGGAAACCTCCAACGGCAAAAATAATTTTAAACAAAATCGTATGTTTTAATGGTAAATAAAAATCCCCTGCGGTAGAGACGTAACGCATTGCGTCTGTACAGCAGGGGATAAAAGTATTAAGATTTATTAAACTAATTCAATCGAACGTTCAATAAATTTGTTCAAATCAGCACCTTTTAACAATCCTTGGGAAAGTAAAGCTAGGTCTGTTAATTGTTTTGTTTTTTCAGCACGAACACCTTCTTCTGCAGCTAATAGTTCACTCACT
>CANGOF010000129.1 GCA_947455515.1 Flavobacteriia bacterium | reverse complement strand
TAAGTTTTCATATCCATCGCAAAGCGATTCTTAATTAATCTTATACTCTATTAAACACCCTTCTTATCTTAATTTCTTAATGGTAAATTTCACTTGTAACTTTCAACTTTTAACTTTCAACTTTCAACTTTTCCTTATCTTAGTACGTTCATCACATGAATACTATGAATTCTTACGAATTACTGCTTAATCAAATAGATGCGTTCATCCGCAAATTCTATAAGAATCAGCTTCTAAAGGGCTTGTTTTTAGCGTTTTTAGTTTTGTTGGTCTCGTTATTAGTGGTTTCGTTATTAGAGTACTTTGGACGATTCAATTCGATTATTCGAGCAATACTATTTTTTACTTTTATACTAGTAAATGCATTTATTACCTATACCTATTTATTAATACCGCTTTTTAAACTCTTTTCGTTCGGAAAACGCATCTCTCGTAAGCAAGCTGCAGTTATCATTGGAGAATTCTTTACTCAAATTTCAGATCGTTTGTTAAATACGATTCAATTACATGATACATTAGCCTTAGAAGGTGGTAATTACGAGTTAATCAAAGCGAGTATTAATCAACGTTCTCAGACTATTTCAGCGATTCCTTTTGTGAACGGAATTGATCTTAAAAAGAATTTGGTTTATTTGAAGTATTTAGGACCAGTTTTTGCCGTTTTTATTGGAATAGCTGTGTTTTCTCCGAGTATTATTACACAAGGAAGCAAACGTGTTGTGAATTACTCCAAAGAGTTTAAAATGGAGGCTCCTTTTGATTTTATTCCTACTAATTTACAAACAAAAGTTGCAGAAGGAGAAGATGTTACTATTGAAGTAAAAACCATTGGGGATGTACTTCCTGAGAAAGTTTATTTAGTTAGTTCTACGGGTAAATACTTGATGCATAAGTCATCACGAATTTCAAATTCCTATACTATTCCACGAATTTCTAAGGATGTTGACTTCCATTTTGAAGCGAATGGATTCACCAGTAATGAATATCATATTGAAATGCTTCCTAAATCTGCTATAGGAACATTTGATGCGTATTTACACTACCCTATTTACATTGGTAAAAAAGATGTTTTGGTACAAAATGCGGGTGATTTAGAAGTTCCTGAGGGTACAATTATTACTTGGAAGATTAAATCAAAAAACACCGATTTAATTACCTTAGATTGGCATGGAGATCGTGATTACTTTACAGAATCCGACTTTCAACTTTCCAAACGCTTTGTATCCTCTAAAAAGTTGACTGTTTTACTTAAAAACCCACGTCTCTCTAAGCTTGATTCATTATCGTATTCGATACAAGTAGTGAAAGATGCACAACCATTTATTCAAGTACGCGAGCAAAAAGACAGTGTTTCTGATGCTATTAGATATTTTGATGGTTTAATATCAGATGATTACGGCTTACGCAAATTGCAATTTGTGTATACCATTTTTTCTACGGAAGGTAAACCAGTTACTAAGAAAGTGGATGTATTTAGTCCATCAGGTACAGAAATGCAATTTTCACATGCGGTTGATTTTAGACGTGATCAATTGAATTTAAATGATCGTATTGAGTACTACTTTGAGGTTTCAGATAATGATGGTGTAAATGGTTCTAAAACTACTAAATCAGAGGTGTTTAGTTATAAACTTCCTTCCCTTTCTGCCTTAAATGAAATACGTGATCAAAAACAAGAAAACGTTCGCGATAACTTGACAAAATTGTTTGATAAAACGAAAAAGTTTGAAAAGGATGTAGATCGCTTGAAAAAAGACTTGATGAACGAAAAAACATCGGAATGGAACAAGATTAATCAAGTGCAACAGTTAAAAGCACAACAAAAAGCCATTGAAAACGAATTACAGTCTACCCAACAACAATTACAAGAGAGTTTAGAAGAAAAAAATCAATTGTCAGAGTTAGATAAAGAATTGCTTGAAAAACAAGAACTTATTCAGGATTTATTGGATAAAGTCATGGATGATGAGCTGAAGGATTTGTTGAACAAATTGGAAGATCTTTTAAAATCGGATGATAAAGAGCAATTAGATAAGAAAATGGACAAATTAGAGTCCAAATCGGAGGATATGCAGAAACAATTGGATCGTAGCATTGAGATGCTTAAAAAGATGCAATTAAACGAAAAAATCGATGATATCGAGAAAGAATTAAATCTACTGTCAAAAGAACAAGAAGCTTTAAAAGAAAAAGTGCAAGAGGAAAAGATTTCAGATAAAAAAGCGTCTGAAAAACAAGAGGAAATAAATAAGAAATTCGATCAATTGAAAGAGGATATGAAAGAGATGGAAAAACTCAACGAATCGCTTACAGATCCAATGAATTTGGGAGATAATGAAGAAGAGAAAAAGTCTATTTCAGATGAATTAAATGATGCGAAAGAGAACCTTGATAAAGGAAGTGAAAAGAAAGCAGCTGGTAATCAACAAAAAGCAGCAAATAAGATGGAAAAGCTTGCTAAAGAGTTAGATCAAAAGCAAGAAGCTTCCAATAAAGAAGATCAAGGAGAAGATATGAATAAAACTCGTGCGTTATTGGAAAATTTAATGTCAATTTCTTTTCGTCAAGAAGATATTTTCCTTCAATTTGATAAAGTTTCTCTTACAGATCCATATTACCGTAAATTAGGTCGTTTACAGCGCACTTTAATGGATGAAATGAAGATGGTTGAGGATAGTTTAACCTATTTGGCTAAACGTCAACCTAAAATAGCTTCTTTTGTAGATAAAGAACTTCGAGATATTAAAACAAGTTTCGATCAAGCCATTGAAGCGGTTGATGAACATCAAAAACGAGACATTTCAACGAATTTACAGTTTGCCATGACTGGCATTAACAACCTTGCTTTGATGTTGAATGAATCATTACAACAGATGCAACAAGACATGAAAGGTTCTGGTGAAGGAAATGGTTCTTGTCCTAAACCAAAGCCAGGTTCTAAAGGGGCTTCATCTATGGATGCTAAGTCTATGAAAGATATGCTTAAAAAACAGCTTGAAAAGCTCGAAAAAGGCCAAAAAGAAGGTGGTAAAAAACCAGGTGATAAGCCTGGAAATGGATTAGAAGGATTAGGTGGTAAAGAGTTGGCTCGTATGGCTGCACAACAATCGCAATTACGTCAAAAATTGGAGCAATTACGCAAGGAAATGAATAAAGATGGTAAAGGTTCTGGTAATCAATTAAATCCTTTGATTAAATCTTTAGAACAGCAAGAAAAAGACTTGGTGAATCGTAATAAAAATGCGGATTTAGTTAAACGCCAAAAAGAAATTTTAACACGTTTGTTAGAAAGTGAAGAAGCTTTAAAAGAGAGAGGTTTTGACGAAAAACGTGAATCCAAATCAGGAAAAAATTATAATTCTAGTAACCTTAAATCGATTAATCAGTATAACCAACAAAAAGTAAAGCAAGTTGAGTTATTACGTACGCTTGAACCTGAATACAGAAAGTATTACAAGGATAAAGCAAGTAGTTATTTTAACGAAGTTTTATAACACTTTTATAATTTTTGATTGTTCATTAGAATGATCTAACAATAAAATTTAAAATGAGTAATACAACTGTAATCGAAAGACTAGTTATTCCTTCTGATTTATCGAATGTTTCGTTAGTAGAATCTTTAATTGATAAAGTTTGTACTGATTTAACAATCAATGAAGATTTATATGGAAATGTATTAATTGCTGTCACTGAAGCTGTGAATAATGCAATTATTCATGGTAACGCTTTTAATATTGATAAGTCTGTTATTGTTGAGGTTATTCAAGACGATGAATCTTTTACTTTTAGGATTACAGATGAAGGTCAAGGTTTTGATTATTTGAATCTACCTGACCCTACTGCTCCTGAAAACATCGAAAAGGAAAATGGACGAGGTATTTTTCTTATTCAAAATTTATCTGATTCTTTGGGTTTTGAAGATAATGGTAAAGTTGCTGTAATTACATTCGACAAGTCTAATGCTTGATGTAGTTTTTGAAGATATTTCAGATTTTTCTATTGATGAATCTGCAATTTTGAATTGGTATTCAGAAGTGTCTATTCAAGAAAATAAAGAACTTGGTGATATTACTTTAATCTTTTGTTCAGATGATTATCTGTTAGATGTAAATCGTCAACATTTAGATCATGATTATTATACTGATATAATAACTTTTGATTATTCTGATTTTCCTGTTGTTTCAGGAGATCTTTTTATCAGTGTAGATCGTGTGAAAGAAAATGCGCATGATTTTAAGGTTTCTTTCGAACATGAATTACATCGAGTAATCATTCATGGTTTCTTACATTTGTGTGGTTATTTTGATAAAACCAAAGAAGACGAGCTGTTAATGCGTTCTAAAGAAAATCAAGCTTTAGCTTTGATCGGTTTTTCATAATTCTTTTGTTCCACGTGAAACATTTTTAACATGCTAAAAAAATACGATGTCATTGTAGTTGGTGGAGGACATGCTGGTTGTGAAGCTGCGAATGCAGCTGCAAAATTAGGTTCTTCTGTTTTGTTGATTACCATGAATATGAATACCATTGCTCAAATGAGTTGTAACCCTGCTATGGGTGGTGTTGCAAAAGGTCAAATTGTACGAGAAATTGATGCACTTGGTGGTGGTAGTGGTATCGTTAGTGATTTAAGTGCGATTCAGTTTCGTATGTTGAATATGTCTAAGGGACCAGCTATGTGGTCACCGAGAACACAAAATGATCGTATGCGTTTTGCTGATGAATGGAGGTTGATGTTGGAAAGAAATCCAAACGTTGATTTTTGGCAAGATATGACTACTGGTTTGATTGTTGAGAATGGAAAAATTCTTGGTGTTAAAACTAGTTTGGGTATCTCTATATATTCTGACTCTGTAGTTTTAACAAATGGAACTTTCTTAAATGGTTTGATACATTTAGGTGAAAAACAATTTGGTGGTGGTCGTGTTGCTGAAAGTGCCTCAACAGGTATTACGGAGGATCTTATAAAATTAGGTTTTGAATCTGGACGTATGAAAACTGGAACTCCTCCCCGATTGGATGGACGTTCATTAGATTATTCTAAGTTTGAATTACAAGATGGTGATACTATTCCTTCTAAGTTTAGTTATTCATCACATACTAAATCATTAGCTAATCAACATGCTTGTCATGTTGCTTATACAAATGTTCATACCCATGATGTATTGCGTACTGGTTTTGATCGTTCGCCAATGTTTAATGGTTCAATAAAAAGTACTGGTCCTCGTTATTGTCCGAGTATTGAAGATAAAATTAATCGTTTTGCAGAGCGAGATAGACATCAACTTTTTATAGAACCAGAGGGTTGGAATACTGTTGAAATTTATTTAAATGGTTTTAGCACTTCCCTACCTGAAGAAGTCCAACTAGAGGCTTTAAAAACTATTCCTGGTTTTGAAAATGTTAAAATGTTTAGACCTGGTTATGCGATTGAATATGATTACTTCCCTCCTACGCAACTAAAACACACGTTAGAAACTAAGTTGGTTGATGGTTTATATTTTGCTGGACAAATTAATGGTACTACAGGTTATGAAGAAGCTGCATGTCAAGGTTTAATGGCTGGAATTAATGCTGCTCGTAAAGTTCAAAATAAAGATCCTTTTATATTGTCTCGTTCAGAAGCTTATATTGGTGTTTTGATTGATGATTTAATTACTAAAGGAACGAAAGAACCTTATCGTATGTTTACAAGTCGAGCTGAATATCGTATTTTACTCCGTCAGGATAATGCTGATTTAAGACTAACTCCTCTTGGTCATGCTATTGGTTTAGCGGATGATGAAGCTCTTAAACGTGTTGAATTAAAAAATGAAGGTGTTTCTAAATTGAAAGATTTATTAAAATCTACTGGTATTAAGCCTGAATTTGCTAATCCTATTTTAGCTTCTGTTGATAGCACACCTTTGTCGCAACAAGTAAAAGCAAATACTTTATTAGTTCGTCCTAATATTACTTTAGATTTAATTTCTGAAATGAGTTCTGAGATTAAGAATGCAGTTCAAGAATTAGATGCAATTCATCATGAAATTTCAATACAAACTGAAGTTCAAATGAAGTATGATGGTTATATCCAACGCGAACAAGATATGGCTTTAAAGATGAATAAATTGGATGAATTAGCTATCCCAGCTGATATTGATTATTGTCAATTATCAAGTATTTCATTAGAAGCTCGTGAAAAATTTAATGCAATTAGACCTGTTACTATTGGTCATGCATCACGTATAAGTGGGGTATCACCGAGTGATATTTCAGTATTATTAATTTATTTAGGGAGATAGTTTCACGTGGAACATGTTAAAAAATACGATGCTTGTCCTGTGTGTGATCATACACAGTTCGAGACACATTT
>CANGOF010000128.1 GCA_947455515.1 Flavobacteriia bacterium | reverse complement strand
ATCTCCAAATACACCAAGATGTTTACGAATAGAAGGGTAGAGTATGTCTTTTATTAAAGTCGACTTACCTGATCCACTTACACCGGTTACGCATAAGAACGAGAACAATGGTATATCTACAGAAACATTATGTAAATTGTTTTCTCTAGCACCAATTATTTTTACCCAATTTCTAGGTTTACGTTTCGTTGGAGGAATAGGAATTACCCGTTCCTTCGTTAAATATTGAGCGGTTAAACTTTGTTTTTGGTTACGCAGTTGTTTGTCATTTCCTTGGAATACGACTTCTCCACCATAGATTCCTGCCATAGGACCGATATCAATGATTTCGTCGGCTTCTTTCATGATGTCTTCTTCGTGTTCGACGATAATTACCGTATTCCCTAAATCGCGCAGATTTTTAAGAACATCAATTAATTTTTTTGTGTCACGAGGATGAAGTCCAATACTTGGTTCATCGAGTATGTACATCGAACCAACTAAACTACTACCTAAGGAAGTTGCTAAATTAATACGTTGGGATTCGCCTCCTGAAAGGGAGTTAGAAGTTCGATTCAGAGTTAGGTATTCCAGTCCTACTTCACAAAGAAACTTTAGTCGACTTGTGATTTCAATTAAAATTCGTTTGGAAACCTGGGTGTCGTATTCATTTAGTTCTATGTTTTGAAAGAAAGTATAACATTCACGTATAGGTAATAATACCAGATCAGTTATGGTTTTTCCTTGTACTGTGACATAGTTACTATCCTTACGTAAACGCGTCCCTTTACAATCTGGGCAAACTGTTTTTCCACGATACCTAGATAGTAAAACTCGGTATTGAATTTTATAGGCTTGAGTTTCCAGAAAAGCAAAAAAGGGATTTATACCTGTGAAGTATTTGTTTCCAGTCCACAGTAAAGCGTATTCTTCTTTCGTTAGTTCTTCAATTGGGCGATGAATTGGAAAGTTGAACTTGGTTGAATTTAATGTTAATTCACGTAAGTATTCGCTCATTGTATCTCCTTTCCAACAAGCGATTGCACCTTGGTATACGCTTAAAGAAGGGTCTGGGATTACTAATTTAGGATCTACATCCACGACAGAGCCAAATCCTTCACATTTTTTACATGCCCCGTATGGATTATTAAACGTGAAAAATTGTTCGCTTGGTTCGGTGAATTCAATCCCATCTAATTCAAATCTGTTATTGAAATAAACAAATTCATTTGTATCTGGGAAATATAATTCACAATTTCCATTTCCTTCCGAAAAAGCGAGGGAAGTAGAATCTGAAATACGCAGTAAGTTATCTTCGTCTCTTGTCGTTTTGAAACGATCAATGACCACTTTGGCTTCTTGAATATCTTTGGTGTCACTGGTTATATCGTCTAAATCAACTACTTCTTCATGGATAAGGATACGCGCGTAACCTTGTTCTTTAAGAAGGGAGATTTGACGTTCTACACCATATTTTTGGAAGGTATGTATGGGAGAAAGTAAATACACCTTTTGATTTTCCTCTTGCATCGTGATGTAGTCCAATACATCACTTACCGTATGTTTTTTTACTTGATTTCCTGAAATTGGTGAATGAGTTTTACCAATTCTAGCAAAAAGTACTTTGAAATAATCGTACACTTCTGTGGAGGTTCCTACGGTAGAACGCGGATTGGTAGAAGTAACTTTTTGTTCAATCGCGATCGCTGGAGAAATTCCTTTTATGAAATCGGTGTCAGGTTTGTCTAATTTACCAAGGAATTGTCTAGCATAGGAAGATAAACTTTCTACATACCTACGTTGTCCTTCCGCATACAAGGTGTCGAAAGCTAGGGAAGATTTACCTGATCCAGATAAACCAGTTATAACTGTTATTTTCCCGTGTTGGATTTTAACATCTATGTTTTTTAGATTGTTAACACGCGCACCTTTGATATGGATATAATTATTACCCATTCATTCGTTCTCTAACTAATTCTAAGGCTAAATCTAGTTGTTCTTGTTGGTTGATATCGCTGTTGTCAAGTAAAACCGCATCCTCTGTACGAGTCAACGGACTTTCCTCTCTAGTTGAATCTAAATGATCTCGTTCTTCTAGGTTTAAACGAATTTCTTCTCTTGTTATATCTGGTTCGGAAATGATTAACTCTTTAAAACGACGATCTGTTCTAACTTCTGGTGAAGCAGTTACAAATAGTTTTAATTCCGCATTCGGAAATACAACAGATCCGATATCTCTACCATCCATTACAACTCCACCTTTTTCTCCCATTTTTTGTTGTTCGACAACTAGTTTTTGTCGTACTTCTTTAATGCTTGCAACTTTACTAACAAGGGAAGAGATTTCCAGTGTACGGATTTCTCTTTCCACTAATTCTTTGTTTAAGAATACTTCCAATTTGGATGTTTCTTTATTTCTTTCAAAATGGATTTCAATTTCATTTAATCCATTAATGATTGCTTCTTGGTTTACCGTTTCTTTATTTACCCAACCTTGACGAAAACAAAATAATGTTACTGCACGGTACATTGCGCCAGTGTCAACAAATACATATCCTAATTCAAAGGCTAAAGCTTTCGCTAAAGTGCTTTTTCCACAACTTGAAAACCCATCGATTGCAATGGTTATTTTTTTATGACTTTGCATGTTATTTTACTTCGAATTTGACGAAAATGTTAGAGGAAATACGAATTTTAGAGAATTGGACTTCTACTTTTTCATAAATTATACCTGAACCTCTAACATTACTATAATCAGCGGTATTGCTTTTTCTATTAAAAACAGGAAAAGTATTTGAATTATTCTGTCTAATTATTAACGATTTACCAGCAGTTTCACCAATGGCATGTAATAAGTAATCTGCTCTATGTTTTGCATTTTTTATCGCTTTGATTTCAATTTCCTTTACGATTTCATCGTATTTAGAGTGCGTTACTTTTTCAATGTAAATGTTATCAATTTTGATTTCATTTAATTTTTCAAAGACGATTGCTACTTCTTTAGCGCTAGAAACTTTTAATAAATAATTCGATTTTGATAACACCTGCTTTTTCCATTTTACTTGGACAATTTCCGTGTTTTCATCGGAAAGACTTAAATCTTCTAATTTTATTCCATTAGCGATTAAGATTTTTTTCATTTCTTCTTCCTGATCTTCGATGGATATTTTTGTTTTGCCATCGATACGTTCGTCAATTTCAATTTTCAAATAAATGATATCTGGAACTACTAAAGTATCTGAAAAACCTTCTACTTCGATATAGGATTTTTCGTGCGTATTTCCTGTAACTTGAGCGGAAAGATTCCCAAACAGAACGAAGGATAAAATAATGAATAAACTATTTCTCATATTAATATAACTTAGGATATTTTGAAGGGTTTACTTCGTGCATCATTTCCATTACTTTTTCAATAATATCTTCTAAGTTTGGTTTAGAGAAATAATCTCCGTCCGAACCATAGGCAGGTCGGTGGTCTTTAGAAGTCAAAGTAACAGGAGCTGAATCTAACGTGAAATAAGCTTTTTGTTCGTTCAGAATTTTATCTAACATAAATCCACACGCACCACCACTCACATCTTCATCTACTAATAATAAACGATTTGTTTTTTCTAATGATTGTTTAATGCGATGGTTAATGTCAAATGGTAAAATCGTTTGAACATCAATTAATTCAACATGAATGTCATGTTCTTTTAATATAACACACGCTTTTTCACAAATGTTAAAAGTTGAGCCGTAAGAAACTAAAGTAAGATCACTTCCTTCCATTACAACTTCTGGTATTCCGATAGGTGTTCTATAGTCTCCAATGTTAGTAGGACGTTTTTCTTTGGTACGGTAACCATTTAAAGGTTCAATCACTAAAGCACAATCATCACTTGCTAATAATGTATTGTAAAATCCAGCAGCTTTCGTCATGTTTCTAGGTACACATACTATCATACCACGAACAGCATTAATGATCATACCCATTGGGCTACCACTATGCCAAATTCCTTCTAAACGGTGGCCACGCGTACTTATGATTAACGGTGCTTTTTGTCCACCTTTGGTTCTGTATTGTAACGTTGCTAAATCATCCGACATTACCTGAAGTGCATAGATAAGGTAATCTAAGTATTGAATTTCTGCGATTGGTCTAAGACCACGCATAGCCATTCCGATACCTTGACCGATAATCGTGTTTTCACGTATTCCTGTATCAAAAACACGTAATTCGCTAAAAGCAGCTTGAAGTCCTTCACAACTTTTATTAACACCCCCGATTCCACCAACATCTTCACCGAAAATTAATGTCTCAGGGTATCGTGTAAATACTTCATGGTAATTTTCTTTTAATACTAAACGGCCATCGATTAGCGTACCTGCATCATCATAGATTGGTTTCACTTCTGCTTTAGCAATCGCGCTCATTGCCGATTCAGAATAGATATGGGTAGAATAACGTTCGTTACACATTTCTAATTTTCCCTTAATCCAAGAAGCTAAACGAGGGCTTGTGGCACACTTCTCACTTGCAGAAATTCGTAAGCAAGTGCGAACCATTCCATACACATCTTTGCGTAACAAATCTTTTTCTTTGTTTAGGCGCTCGATATTTTGTAAAATAGTTGCAGTATGTTTGGTTTCCGTTGCAAGTTGCGTAAGGATAGGCAATACAGAATCAATATCTTTTCGGATATCTTCTGTAAAATCTTTCCATGCTTCATTTTTTATGTCTCGAACTTCTTCTTTAGAAGCTTTTTCAATAGCTTCAATTTCTTCAGCTGTAGCAATAATATCTCCTTCTACATTGAAGTTTAAAATCCATTCTTTGAATTTTGCAATACAATCAAACTCTTTTTCCCATTGTAAACGGTCTGCTGATTTGTAATGTTCATGTGAACCAGAAGAGGAGTGGCCTTGTGGTTGGTTTACTTCTCTAACGTGAACAAAAACAGGGATACGTTCTTCACGAACAATTTTCGCTGCTTTTTCGAAAGTCTCCACCATGTGCGCGTAATCCCAACCAATGGTTGTCATTATTTCCCATCCTGGTTTATCTTCGGTACGTTGGAATCCGGCTAATACTTCTGAAATATTTCCTTTCGTAGTTTGTTTCGAAGTAGGGACAGAAATACCATACCCATCGTCCCAAACGGACATTAGGATTGGGATTTGAAGTACGCCCGCAGCGTTAATTGATTCCCAGAAAACACCTTCGGAAGTACTTGCATCGCCTATTGTACCAAAAACAATTTCATTTCCGTCTTTCGTGAATTTTTGAAAATTCGGATCGTTTTTTAATGTTGGATGTTCTTTATATACTTTGGAAGCTTGTGCTAAACCAAGCATACGAGACATTTGTCCTGCAGTAGGAGAGATATCCGAAGCGATATTGTGGTGTTGCATTAAATCCACCCAATTTCCTTGTTCGTCAATGTTACGCGTAGCAAAGTGTCCACCCATTTGTCGACCAGCAGAAGTAGGTTCTAGTACCACATCTGCATGAGCGTATAGACCTGCAAAATATTCTTTGATAGTCAATTCCCCTAAAGCGAAAACCATGGTTTGATCGCGGTAATATCCTGAACGAAAGTCGCCCTTACGGAATTGTTTAGCAAGTGCTAATTGAGCAAGTTCTTTTCCGTCACCGAAAATACCGAACTTTGCTTTACCTGTAAGTACTTCTTTTCTACCTAGTAAGGAAGTTTCACGAGAAAGACAAGCCCACTTGAAATCGTTTAAAATTTCTTGTTTGAATGTGTTAAAATCTACGTTGTTTTCTTCCAGTTGTATTGAGTCGTTTGCCATGGTCCTAATTTGTAGTACAAATATAACGAAATAAAGGTTTTTTAGACTAAGGTTTTACTAGATTTAATCAATTCAAAAATTGACAAATATTACTTGCAGATTAGGGTATAATAGGTCGTAGAAAAACCTCCCCAAAATCCTAATGCTCCTCCGCTAATATTGGTAGGTAAATTGATTGGAATCGAGAATGGATTCCCTCCATTATTTATTTGCACGTATTTTTTTTGATAGAAATTATAGCATTGCTTATCTAGACTTGAAAATTTCACGATTACTGTGTCGTTTCGTTTATACATTCCTCGAAATTGTTCTGGAATCGATGTGTCTCTCCACGTTCTTGGATTTTCATAGAAAAATTCAAAACTTACCCCATTGATAAATTGATCGTCAAATACTGGGTTTCCTGTTTTATGAAATTTGAGGTCAATCGGCTTACCATCTTTTCCTATGTTAGAACGTAATACCTCCCAAAAATACGCGTTATATTTATCTCCTGGGTCAGTTAAATGTGCGTATGCATACCCGTAATCTATCGTGTTTTTTTCCGGTTTCCAATATACCGAATCAAGGGTGGTCGGTTCCACGATGGATGTGGAAGCATTGTATTTTTTTCCTTT
>CANGOF010000127.1 GCA_947455515.1 Flavobacteriia bacterium | reverse complement strand
TTTTATTTGACACCTATTCAAATGCATTTACAAAATAGAATCAAAATAAAAACTTATAAAAACAAATATCCCAGTAAACACGTGTTTACTGGGATATAATTATGTATTTTAGTCTTTAATAATCTGTATCGCTTATTTAGGACTAGTCAGTTTTTTAATTTGTATTAATTTATTTTATTATATCCAGAACAAAATTTTCCATTTACTGCAAGTTTTTTGGTTTTGTTTTTATCATATTCTATCCAATCTGCATTATAATTTACAAAATTGTTTTTGTCCAAGCCATCTAAATTTTTACATTCTGAAATTAACGTAATTTCACCAGAATATGTTCCGAAAATTTTATTTTCTATAACAGAGTAGTTAATTTCTAATTTGTTATTATCTTCTATGGTATACAAATAAACTGTTGTATCATTGTTTGATATACATATTTTACATAAAGTAAATTCGGATTCATTAACAAAATTTGTATCAATTTTTAAAGTATGATTATTAAATTTTGAAATATCGGTTTGTGAACTTTCGCTAAAAACTATTAATAGAGCATTATTATTAAAATTAGAATTTAATACTAAGTCAAGACCAAATTTATTACCATTATGATCAGAACTATCCTGTGTATAGATTTTACCCATTGATCCATAATAAAAATAATCATTTGAAGTAGGTATTAGTAATGAATCTAGAGGGTGATCGTCTCCCCATGAACTTGTAATACCATCTAAAGTACATGAAGTGTAGTATGAGTATTTACTTAAAGTGTCATTAACTGAATTTGTGGTGTTATTTGGAGTTGTTGTAGTTTTCTTACAGGATGTGAGTCCGATTCCAATAAGACAAATTGATGCAATTAATATTTTTTTTAACTCTGTTTTTTTCATGATTTTTGGTTTAAAAATTTATAACAATGATAGTTAAAATAAATTAGTTAATAAATCGTTTTTTTTTTTTGTAATTGTTTGATTTTTAAACACTTGTAGTTTTTGTTTGTTTATATGGCAAGTTATTTACCTATCTAAATTCAATCAACGTATTCAATCACTGTATTCAATCTTCATTCTACTATTTTTCATTGAGACTATGGAATAGCTCTCAATCTATATTCTACAATTTTCTAACCTGTAATCTGCGAATCTATAATTTGCAATCTGCAATCTGCAATCTGTAATTTGCTAATTTTCTAACTTGCTAATCTCTAATCTAATAAATCACTCAAACGACTCAATTAAACTTTTGTCACCGTATTTACTTAGAATATCTTGTAAAGGCTTTTCGATTCCTGAGTAATGGTTACGTTTTCCGTAGCGAATCCAAGCGAATTGAATATTTCTATTAGGGTGATTTGACAAATGAAACTGTGCGTCTAATTGAGCTAATTTTTTTGTATTTGTATGTTCAGGCAATAATGAAATAAATGTCAACCAATCAAATGGTGTAAAATGATTAAATGTAGCCTTTGTTTTTCGTAGTAGTAAGAATTTTTTATTGCTTAATAGTGACTTAACAAAGATGTGAATTTGTAGATGTCTTTTAGAGCTAATTTTGTAAGTAAATGGAGGGATTCTTGTACCGTATAACCAGGTTTTCAATGGGAAATGAATGACTTCCTCTTGAATCAAATAATGATTTAATTCACGTTCAAAGTCAGAAAGGGTATGTGTTTGATTTTCTTGAATGTGTTTTTTTACGAATCTGTCAAGTTTATCGTATCCAAGGCTTTCTTCTAAAGATTTCATAAGTAGATAACCTTTAAGTTGTTTAAAAGCAATTTCTCTATGTTGAACTTGTTTTTTTTCATTGCAGTTTTTTGTATAAATATTTTGAGGGAAGTAATGTTGGAATCGTTCTTCGGTTTGAGATAATAAACAATTATTGATGTAATATTTAGAAGCTAATTCAGCCTGTTCCTTGCCGTAATTCTGTAAAACAAACCGATTGAGGTAATAATTATGAATCCCTAATTCAATAGGTAAATTGTTTTTACATATGTTTGAGAAAAAGGTTGTAGGCCAGTTGGTTAATAAGAATTTTTCTAAATCGTAAGTTGAATTCGAATACTTTGAAAATATACTTGGATGTAAATAATAATTACAACTAAAATAATAAGAATGATAGGGGGAAGAAAAAGGAAGTAATATGAAATTTGTTACCTCCCAAGGAGATTTTCCATATTTTTTTTCAATACCTGATAATAATGAAGGGATGATTTTTAGTTCTTTGTAAAAACTTTTATTGGTTTTAATATAGAAATATACACCTGTATTCTTATTTAGTTTTTTGTATTTGAATTTTCCTATGCTTAAACCCAGGTCGTAAACTGAAGTTGGAATATTGCTTTTAAATGTATACGTGTTACTGTCATTTGTTTTAGTTGGGTTTGCTGTTCCCATAAGTGGTAAATATTCCTTAGGTACTTTAATACAGGCGGAATAACTTACTTTTTTATATGAAACATCTTGTAAAGGGATCCAAGAACGTGTATAATTTTCACCAGGTAAGGTGTACATAAATGAAGGGATTTCAATTATCTTAGGAATCGTATCTTTTGATAAAGAATCCTTGAAAGATGGAAGGATTTGTTTTTCTGTCTTCCAATGTAAAGTTTTAGTGTGTTCTGTGGTTTGGTAATAGATATTGATAAATCTCGTCTTAGGATTGATTAAAATACTTAAGGGAGCTCCATGTGTAGAGTCTTCTATCCCCAATATATAACTTGTGTTTTTTTCTTTACCTTTTTTACCTACGGTTACTTTCTGAACTAGTAATCCTTGAACATCAAAAATAGCTGTATCAGCATGGTTGTTATCAATTTCATGTCTTGCTACTCCGTATATAGATTTGTTTTCAAAATTCACGTCTAAATCTAGATGCAGATGTTTGGTGCTTACTCTGTATATATTTGAATAACTATTGTCTTCACCAACTTCAAACGAAGTTAATGAATTCGGTTTGGTTGATTCCTTAATATCGTCACAACTACTACAAAAATATCCTAGTCCAATTATTAAAAATGGTATCCAAAGTTTCATTATTTGTTACTAATTATTTAGTTTAAATTAATTTTTTAATTGTGTAATATTTATTTTTAAGTTTTTTATTATCAATATTTTGATTGTTATAAATTCAATAATTACTTTGATTTTAAAACCGTTGTAATAATTATGAAATGTTAAATCTTGTAATCTTATATTAGGTGTTTTTCTAAGTTGTATACTATTAATTTATTACCTTGTCTCTGCTTAAATATTTTATCACTTCAGCTGCGCCATAAAGTCCAAATAATCCGGGCATATAACTCACAGTACCATAAAAAGATCTTTTGTAATTTAAGCCATTAGTCATTTTTAGTGATTCTTTAATTTGAACTTCACTAGAAAAGACTGCTTTAACTCGCTTAAAGTTTATGCCTTCGCGACGTAATCTTTTTCGAATGTATCTCCCTAGTTTGCAGCTGTTAGCGTTTTCTAGTTTTGCGATTTGAACTTTTGAAGGGTCTAATTTTCCACCTGCCCCAAGGTGAGAAATGATTTTAATATTTAATCGTAAGCATGCTTTAATCCATTCAATCTTCGGTGTTACAGAATCAATGCAGTCCATTACATAGTCAGGTTTGAATTCTTCTAGTAGTTTCCATACTCGTTCAGGTAGTACGAATTCTTCTACTACATTTACTTTGATGGTTGGATCAATGTCTTTGATGCGTTCTGCTAGAACAATTGCTTTGTTTTTATCTATTGTTGAATCTAGGGCAGTTAACTGTCTGTTTTTGTTTGTTTTGTCAAAAACATCACCGTCGATTATTGTCATTGTTCCAATACCTGATCTTGCAATAAATTCACCTGCAAATGAACCGATTCCACCAAGTCCTACAATTAAAACATGTGCATTTTTTAATCGTTGGAGTTTTTCTTCACCTAATAATAATTCTGTTCTTTCTAGCCAATTTCCCATTTGGTAAACGTGTTTTTTGTGTTTTTATAAAGTTGTTCTTCTAATGTTTGCAAAGATATGTTTTTTAACGAACAGATTTTAGCATAAACATCCATAATTGTGTAGTTTAAGTTATTGTCTGTTTCTAAAAACAAACGATCTATCGGTATGTTTTTTATGGAGTCTTGGAGTTTTTTGTCCCAAATAATAGCTGTTCCTATACTTATGTGTACTCCTGATTTTAAAACGGATTCAAGTAATTCGGTCTTTCTGAAACCGTGAAAAATCCATGGTTGAGTTGGTTTAAGTATATTTCTTATTTCTACTATTTCATTCCAACTTTTGACACAATGTAAAATAATTGGAAGTTGATTTTTTTCAGATATAAATATTTGTTTTGTAAGTAATTGAGTTTGCTTATTTAAATCGATACTTAAGTTTTTATCTATTCCTATTTCACCTATTGCAACACAGTTTTTGTGTTTTATTATTTTTTCAAATTCTAAACTATTATTAGGGTTTTCAAAATATTTTTCACTGATTTGTTCAAGAGCCCAAGGCCCTAACCCATAGGAATAAATTGTATCTATAATTGTTTCTTCCTTATTTAAGATTTCATATATTGAATTACTTTGGATATGCGTGTGTATATTTATTAACATAATGAGTTATTTTTCAATGGAAAGATATTAATTAAAATTTATTTCCTACTTTCACGACTCAAATTTTAAAAAGTATAATGGATTCAAAAAACGATTTAATTACTCGAATTGAGGCTCAGGGCACTATTTTTGGCCATCCTAAAGGTTTGTTTTTGTTATTTTTTACAGAAATGTGGGAGCGTTTTAGTTATTATGGAATGAGAGGTATTCTTATTTTGTATATGACAAAATTGTGGGCTGAAAATGGATTGAATATTCCAAGTGAAGATGCGTCTTTAATTTATGGCTTTTTTACTGGTTTTGTGTATTTTACTCCTTTATTTGGAGGTTTAATTGCAGATAAATTTTTAGGTCAACGTTTGGCAATCACTATTGGTGGAATAACCATGTTTGTAGGTCAACTTGCGTTATTTTTTATGAACACGCATACAGGTTTGGCAATTGGATTAGTTTTATTGGTTATTGGAAATGGATTTTTTAAACCTAATATTTCTACAATTGTTGGTCAATTATATCGTGAAGGTGATCCAAGAAAAGATGGAGCTTTTTCTATTTTTTACATGGGAATTAATTTAGGAGCGTTATTAGCTCCATTAGTCATAGGAATGCTCGCAGATGATTGGTTTGCTGTGACAGGTAAAGGACCAGACGGTAAAGAAATAATATTGCAATACGGATATAAATATGGTTTCTTGGCTGCTGCTATTGGTATGGGATTAGGTCAAATTTTCTTTAATCTATTTTCAAAAAAATATTTGTTAGAGATTGGTTTGAAGCCTATTGTGAAAACTAAAGAAGAAAAAATAGCAGCTAAAGCAGCTAAAGCAAATGAAATTATTGATCCCGTAATGAAAAAAATTGAAAGACAACGATTACTTGTTATCGGTATACTTACATTTTTTGTAATCTTTTTCTGGGCAGGTTTTGAGCAAGCGGGTTCCTCATTAACTCTATATACAGATAAATATATCGATCGTCATGTTGGTGGTTGGGAGATACCGACTACTTTTTTTCAGTCTTTTAATCCTATTTTAATAGTTGCTTTAGCGCCTATTTTTGCTTGGTTTTTTGCATCTAAATTTGGTGCTAAAATAAGTACTCCAGTTAAAATGAGTTTGGGTATGATTATATTAGGAATTGGTTTTTTCTTTATGATTATGGCTACATACGAGGTTAAAACTACTGGTTCTGGTGATAGTGAAATTGTTCAACAGAAAGCGGCACTAATATGGTTATTATTGACTTACTTCTTACACACAATTGCTGAGTTATGCCTTTCTCCAGTAGGCTTATCTATGATTACTAAGTTGGCACCAGTTCGTTTAGCATCTTTAATGATGGGGGTATGGATGTTGTCTTCGTTTTTTGCAAATATTTTAGGAGGGTATATAGCTAAATATACAGAAGTGATGGGAGCTTACACAATCTTCTTATCGATTTCGTTATTTGTTATTGCATTAGGGTTAGTTTTACTTGTTATTTCAAGGAAATTATCTAAAATGATGCATGGTGTAGTTTAGAAAAAATGTAAAATAATATTAGGGCTGTATTTATGAGGGCACTGAAAAAGTCTAATTAAGACTTGAATGTTAATTAAAAGGGGTGAAAGACTAAGGTTTTTCATCCCTTTTTTCGTATCTTTAATTACGAAAAACATCCCGTAAATGCTTGTAATACAACAACAAATTCAGTTTAGTGAGTACAGTTCTTTGTACGACAAAATTGTTCCAAAGTCTAATCTTCTTCGAAAAATAAATGATTTAGTTGATTTTTCATTTATACATGATGAGCTTCTTACTTCATACTGTTTGACTAATGGTAGAAACGCAGAAAGTCCTGTTCGAATGTT
>CANGOF010000126.1 GCA_947455515.1 Flavobacteriia bacterium | reverse complement strand
TTACCGGATTGTAGAAGGTCAAACAATTCAGCCATACGGAAACCGATTGCTGGAATTTTTCGTTGTTGGGTGCCTTCAGTGAAAACTGCTTTGATGTGTTCGCCTTTTAAGAGTGTAGCTTCGCATACTTCCACCCTACTAGTACGAAAAATTGGTTTCCTGTTTCCTGGTCCGTATGGCTCCATTTGGTTGAGCAAACGCGAGAATTTCGGCAGTTGAAAATTTGCTTCATTGACTTCAAAAAGTTCATCGAACGAAAGGTCGGAATCAATTATGATCTCCTCTGTTTTTTCTTCTTGTAATAGGAGTTGATCGACTACTGTTTCAAATTTTTCTCTGAATAACTCGTAATTATCCGGATGGAGGGTCATCCCAGCAGCAAAGGTATGTCCACCAAATTGTTCGAGGACATCTTCGCAGTGTGTTAAAGCTTCGTGAATATCAAGTCCTTTGATACTTCGCGCAGAACCTGTCAATTTACCATTTGATTCGGTCAGTACGATCGTTGGTTTATAATGCGTTTCGATCAATCTAGATGCAACAATACCAATCACCCCTTTGTGCCATTGCTTGCTGAATACTACGGTAGTTTTACGCTGACTAAAAGTAGTGTCCTCCTCAATTTGTTGCAATGCTTCAAAGGTAATTTGGGCGTCTAATTCGCGACGTTCTTGATTGTCTAACTCAATACTGGTTGCGATTTCTTGAATTATGGTATTATTCGTAGAAATCATTAATTCCACCGCTTTTCTACCGGATTGTATACGTCCTGCAGCATTGATACGTGGCGCAAGGACAAATACCACATCTTCTAATTTGAGAGGCAATTGTTTGTTTGCTATCTGCAATAAAGCCACGATCCCTTTTCGCGGCGAAGCGTTGAGTTTTTGTAAACCATGGTAACATAATATGCGATTCTCATCTGTAATAGGAACAATATCCGCACCGATACTAATTGATACGAGGTCGAGTTGATCCAGTAATAATTGTGTATCCCAGTTATTGGTTTGTTGTAGTGCTTGGAGTAATTTGTATCCTACCCCACAACCCGACAAACCCTTGTATGGATACTTACACTCTTTTTGCATCGGATCCAATAGGATGGCATCCGGTAATTCTTCTCCAGGATGGTGGTGATCGCAAACAATGAAATCAATCCCTAAGGAATTTGCATAGGCGATTTTATCTACCGCACGAATACCACAGTCTAACGAAATGATCAATGAAACACCGTTGGTTTTAGCAGTATCAATTCCTTGGGTACTTATCCCATACCCTTCTGCATAACGATCTGGAATATAACATTCCAAATTTTTGTAATAGAAATGAAGGACATTCCACATCACTGCAACTGCAGTCGTACCATCCACATCGTAATCTCCGAACAACATAATTCGTTCTTTGTTGATGAAAGCTTGATTGATGCGTTTGACTGCACGATCCATATTGAGCATCAAAAACGGATCGTTGATTAATGACCAATCGGGACGAAAAAAAGCACGTGCTTGATCGAAATTTTGGATGTCTCGTTGTACTAAAATTTTGGCAAATGTGGTTGGGATGTTTAGTTCAGTTTGAAGGGATTGAATTTGCTCAAAGGTTGGTGTTTCTTTTTCTTTCCAGATTTTGTTGCTCATGTGGTGTTTTTGTTAAATTGTTAAATGGCGCCGCAGGAATTCAATTCCAGCGGAACAGTATCACCAGAAATAATATTTTGGTTAATTTTTATTTAAGTTACAAAAAAATATGAATTCGATTCACGAAAAATGAAAGTAAGGGATTATTAGACTAACTTCGAAAAAACAACCCTTGTATGGATAATGTCATCTTATTTATTGTTCTAGCCTTATTGGCTGAAATTTTAGGAACCATTGGAGGTTTTGGTTCTTCGGTGTTTTTTGTACCCATTGCAAGTTTATTTTTAGATTTTCAATCCGTGCTTGGCATTACAGCCATTTTTCATGTTTCAAGTAATATTACCAAAATTGTCTTTTTCAAACATGGATTTGATAAGGGTTTAATTTTAAAAGTTGGGATACCAGCCTTGGTTTTTGTTGTGATAGGCGCTTATTTCAGTAAGTATATCGATGTCAAAAAATTAGAAATAGGACTAGCCATCTTTTTAATTGTAACAAGTTTGGCATTTTTACTGATAAAAAATTTATCTCTTAAACCAACAACGGTAAATTCCTTGCTTGGGGGCACGTTTTCCGGTTTAATGGCAGGACTTATAGGTACTGGAGGTTCTATCCGCGGAATTACCTTAGCAGCGTTTAATTTAAAAACAGAAGTCTTTATAGCAACCTCGGCCGTGATTGATTTAGGGGTTGATTCTAGTCGCGCCGTAGTTTATTATATGAATGGATTTGTGCATTATCACGATCTTTATTTAATTCCATTTTTAATCATTGCAAGTATTATTGGCACATATATCGGAAAACGAATACTAGCAAAAGTCTCCCAACAAACCTTCAAAAACATGGTATTGGTTTTGTTATTAATCACTGGAATTTTTTCAATTTCACGCGCCCTTTTTTTCTAAATAAACCGTCTCTCTAAAATCCTTCGTATTTTTACACCATGAAGATTTTGGTTGTACGTAGGTTCAACCCGAGTCTATTAAAAACGAATAAATGAAAAAAATAGTATTAATTACATTACTGACGTGTAAATTTTTCATGTCAAACTCACAAGAAATCATTTCTAAAAAAGGAAATATTAATTTACCTTCAAGCGACCAAGAAATGGTTGATTTAGCGAAGAAAGAAAAAGGAACCTATAAATATTCAGTATCTGATTATTTTAGACATCCTGAACAAAGTGCATTTAAATTTTCTCCAAATGGTCGCTACATATCCTATTCTGAAAAATCTTCAAACAATAAAAGTCATGTTTATGTTAAAAACACTGAAACAAATGAGATAAGACGAGTAATAGAAGAAAAAAACGAATTAATTCGAGGATACGGATGGATCACTGATTCGATATTGATTTATGTTCAAGACAAAGGTGGAGATGAAAATTACCATATATTTTCAATCAATATTGATGGAACAAATGCAAAAGAATTAACTCCTTTTGATGGGGTAAAAGTTGATATTTTGTTAACCAAAATAGAGAATGAACCTAATTCATTAATTGTTTCAATGAATAAAGAAAATCCTTCTATTTCAGAGCCCTATAAAATAAATATTAAGACTGGAGAACTAAAAAAACTTTTCACTAATGCCGATATTGAAAATCCTATTACTTCCTATTGTTTTGATAAAAATGGTTTTTTAAAAGTATACTTTAAAATAGAAAACGAAACTGATAATATTTTATATTACAGAGAAAGTGAAACTAAACCTTTTGTAAAAACTCTAATTACTACATGGAAACAAACATTTAACATTATAGACTTTAATTATTCTACTTCAAACCCTAATGATGCTTATATAGCTACGAATTTAGAAAGTAACACTACAGAAATTGTTTTGTATGATTTTAAAGAAAAAAAAATAGTAGAAAAATTATTTGCGAATCCTTATTTCGATGTTGAGGAATTAGGCATCTCAAAATTAAGAAATTATGAACTAGACTATTACAGTTTTGAAGGAGAAAAAGTAGAACTAATTCCAATCAGCGAAACTTATAAAAAATTAATTGCAAAATTCAATAACTACTTCCCTAACAAAGAAGTCACAATTACTGATTACACTGAAGATGAAACAAAATATTTATTATATATTTCCAGCGATAAATTGTATGGTAAATATTTCTTTTACGATGCAAAAAAAGATCAATTTAAGGAAATCATTAATTTATTTCCTCAATTACATGAAGAAGATATGGCTGAAATGAAACCTATTCAGTTTATGTCTAGAGATGGAATTCTTGTTCATGGTTATCTTACAATCCCAAAAAATGCTTCCAAAAATCAAAAAGTAGCACTCATCGTTAACCCGCATGGAGGACCGTATGGTGTAAGAGATTCATGGGGTTTTAATCCTGAAACACAATTATTTGCAAGTAGAGGTTATGCTACATTACAAGTAAATTATCGAGGTTCAGGTGGATATGGTAAAGCATTTTCTTCAGCGGGAAATAAACAAATTGGTCGTAATATGTTAAACGACTTAGAAGATGGAGTTGCATTTGTTAAAACAATGGACTTTATTGATCCGCAAAAAGTAGCAATCTATGGCGGTAGTTATGGCGGATTAGCAACTCTTGGTAGTTTAGTGAAAACACCTGATTTATTTAAATGTGGGGTAGATTATGTAGGAGTTTCCAATCTATTTACGTTTTTCAATTCAATACCAGAATATTGGAAACCTTATATTGCTCAAATACATGAACAATGGTATGACCCTAATAATAAAACCGAGAATGATATAATGAAAGCTGTATCACCTGCTCTTAATGTAGACAAAATAAAAAAACCATTATTCGTTATTCAGGGTGCTAACGACCCACGGGTAAATATTGATGAGTCTGATCAAATAGTGACTAACTTAAGAAAAAGAGGTTTTTACGTTCCCTATTTAGTCAAATACAATGAAGGTCATGGGTTTAGTCATGAAGAAAACCAAATTCAATTGTATGAAAGTATGTTAGGTTTTTTTGCATGTTATTTAAAATGATTTTCCTTCGTATTTTTACGCCATGAAGATTTTGGTTGTACGTTTTAGTTCTATCGGTGACATTGTGTTGACTACACCTGTTGTTCGTTGTCTAAAGCAGCAACTACCTGGGGTTGAAATCCATTTTTTAACCAAAAAAAAGTTTGCGGGAATTCTTTCTTCGAATCCACACATCGACAAACTTCATACCATTGATCGTTCCATTAACGAAGTCCTCTCTACCTTAAAATCGGAGAAATTTGACTTTGTGGTTGACTTACATACCAATTTACGCACGAAAAGTCTGATTTGGAAATTACGTATTCCTTCCGCTAGTTTTCCAAAATTGAATTTCAAAAAGTGGTTGTACGTTCGATTTAAAATCAATAAGTTACCCGACGTCCATATCGTAGAACGTTATTTTGAAACCGTTAAAAGTCTAGGAGTAACGAATGATCAGCAAGCTTGTGATTATTTCATTGCTTCCGAAGATCAGGTGGATGTAACTAGTTTAGGTTTGGAACCTAATTCCTATGTTGCGTTTGCAATAGGCGCACAATTCGCGACCAAACGTATGCCTACCAATAAACTTATTGAAGTCTGTAATGCCATCGAAAAACCAGTTGTATTGCTTGGAGGACCAGAGGATGCCGAAACTGCTAATGCGATTATTTCACAGTCAATCGGAAACATCCAATCACAGTGTGGTACGTTACGTTTAGGTCAATCTGCTAGTGTGGTTCAACAAGCAAAGTTATTAGTCTCCCACGACACTGGATTGATGCATATTGCTTCTGCGTTTAACAAACGTATCGTTAGCATTTGGGGGAATACTACTCCATCGTTGGGAATGTATCCGTATATGCCTCAAAACAGCAAAAATTATAGCATACATCAAGTGGAAGGATTAGGATGTAGACCTTGCTCTAAAATTGGATTTCAATCGTGTCCCAAAAAGCATTTTTCATGTATGAATTTACAAGATGTTGGGAGGATTGTAGAGGAGGTTAATCGCTTATAAATGCCCACACGCTTCTTCACCCAAAACTCCTAGGGAATGAAGGATTTGGTACATGACTTCCCCATTGAGGGCTTCAAATGTGGTTGAAGCAAGTTGATTACTTTCGAGAGATTGCACAAACATGTAGGTATTATTTAGAAATTCTGCATAACCAATAAACCAAGCGTGTTGTTTTCCATTTTGATACCCTGTAACTTTGTAAGTATACACGTTTTTATTTACCAATTTGGTTAAATGGAAAGTAGACTTTACCAATCGAATATTTTCAAAGGAGAATGGTAGGTTGTAGTAGTACAACTTTTTCAGTAAATCAAATTGTTGTTTGGTAGAAATCTTCAGTGTATTATCCTGCCAAAACGTTTCAATTCCACCTGAGATATCTCTGTTCCCATAATTCAATAGACTCAACCAATTTTGAAGACGGTCGTGTTTGATACGACGCGTTGTCACACTAAAAAATGCTGGATTTTGTGATTTTAATGCTTTGATTAATTTATCGTTAGTTAGGGAATCATCCCCATTTGGGTTTTCATAATTTTTAATGACACCACTTTCTAAGCCGATTAATCCAACATAAAAATCGAAGGTGTTATTAGGAGCATAAAGATGTTTGATTTTAGTTGTATCACTATAATAATACTTGTTTTTAACTTGATTAAAAACGATACATGATCCTTTTACGCCAAATTTTTTATAGATCGAATCGAGTTTAAGGTGTTGTTCGTGATGCGCTTTTTGAGCGACGGAGCGATGAGTGACGAGTGACGTGAGGATGAAGAGGAGAATTAAATTTGTCACCTCCCTCAATCTCCCGGCACCATTGCTAGGACTTCGAAAGCAATGCTTTCTCTCCTCAAGGAAGGAAGTGATATTATTCTTCAATCTTTTAATCATTTCAACACTCATCTATTATAAATCAAAGATAATATAAACTCTTGCACAAAAAAAGGCGACTCTTACGAATCGCCTTTAATATGATTTATTAGGTGAAGAATAAAAATTAAATTTTCGAGGCAGACAAAAAATTAATT
>CANGOF010000125.1 GCA_947455515.1 Flavobacteriia bacterium | reverse complement strand
CCATTTGAAGTGAAATCCTATTTTTCTGGGTTATCCGTTTTTTATCCTGATGGAACAGCTACGCAACAAATCGGAATTAAACGCGATTTAATGGTTGAACAAGATTTTAAAAGCCTATTAGAAAATAAAGATTTGATTTTTGAGAAGGCACTTGAAATGATTAGGAGTGGAAAGTAGGATAAATATCCCTTTCGATAATTTGGAAAAGTAAGAATCCAGTATTTAACTTTTATTCAAGTTTGTATTGAATAATCTTGAAACTATTCGGATTGAATGGTTATTGGAATTCTGAATGTTCCTCTAGATTTTCTATTGTTTTGGTCATGTTGTGGTGTCCAATTTGTTTGTCTCAAAATGCGATAGATCTCATTAATTGCAATTTTATTTGTTCCTTTTACGATTCTACAATGTGAAACTTTTCCGTCAGTTTCAACAATGAATTGTACTTCAATTTTTTCTTCAGTTGTTTGATTGATGTTGTCTACATCGAAATTTGTCATAACATATTCCATCAAATTATAAGGTGTAGATGCATCAATTTGATCTGTTTCTAACACATCTTTATAATCAGTTGTACCATATAAGCTATCTTCAAAAAGTAAAATTTCATGTTCATATTCATCAGACGGGTATAAATACACGATATGTTCAATATTATTTTTTTCTTTATTATCTATATAACTAAAAGCCACATTATCACTGAATTTATTACTATTGGTGATGATTTTGATGTTTTTTTCTTTTAAATCGTTTATTTTGAGATTGGTATCGTTAATTACATTTTTAGTTTGAATAATTTCATTATTACGATTAAAAATTTTGATATCATAAGTTCCAATAGCTTTATGGGTGTAGGAATCAACTACTCTTAATGAAAGAGTATATCCTTTTGAAGCAAATATGATTGATACATTGCTTACAAAACAGATTATGATTAGAACTTGTATTATTTTCATTTTAAAATTTGCTTAATTCTTTTATACTTACTTTCATTCTTCTCTTCACTTCGGTTCCTGAGCCTCTCGAAAGCAAGAACCTTCACTTAGTTTACACTGAGCTTGTCGAAGTGTCACTCTTCACTCCTCCTCGTATCATCAATATGCTCTTGTAAACTATTCAACTCCAACATATACGCATCAGTAACAGCAGTCACTCTATGTAGTACATTCGGATAAATATCAATTTTCACAGGAGCAACAGCATCCACAACAATCCATTCTTGGCTTTCAATGTGGCGGTATTCAAATTTCAATTCGCCATGTAACAGCCAGAAAATTTCAGGATTTTTAGTTGCTTGCGAACCGGTATGGTAATGGTTTCCAAAAACGGTGTCTTTTTTACGAAAAATAGACAAGGCTTTTCCTTGACGGTCTAGTGAAATTTCTGCGGTAGTTCCGCGCTCGTCTTGTCCTATGTAAGCAAATGGAGTGACTACTATTAGTTTATTATTCATGGTGATAAGGTTCGTTATTTAAAATGGTCATGGCACGATACACTTGTTCAAAAAAGATCATGCGTATCATTTGGTGGGAGAAAGTCATCGTGGAGAGGGATAGTTTACCGCTTGCTTTTGCATAGACTTCTTCCGAAAATCCGTAGGCACCTCCAATGACAAATACAATGGATTTTCCCCCTTGGTTGAATTGCGTTTGAATAAATTGTGAGAAGGAAACGGAAGAATAGGTTTTACCGCGTTCGTCCAATAAGAAAATACGGTCAGTCGTTCCTGCTTTGGCTAGAATTTCTTTTCCCTCAGCATCTTTGACTTGTTGGAAAGTTAATTTCTTTGCGTTTTTGATGTCTGGAATTTCGATACGTTCTATTTGTACGTAATGTTTGAGTCGGTCGAGGTATTCTTTCTCACCCGCGACAAGGAAGTCTTTTCCAGTTTTTCCGATACAAATCAACTTGATTTTCATGGTTTCAAAATTAATATAAAGTCAGATAGAAATTACAACGTTCACAGGCATATTCTTTAGCGCTGAGTTTTTTTGAGTTTTTTATTTTTTTTTGAAGAGCTTGCGTTTCTGAGTACGCAGAGTTTATTTTGACTACATCAAAATGATTCTATACTTCCTTTCTAACAACGTTAGAAATACTCTGCGTCCTCTAAAATTCAGTCATCTACTTCATATTTCTCGAAAAACTCTGCGATAATATTTCTGTTACTTTAGAGACATCGTGTAATTTTTTTTAGCGCAGAGTTTTTTGGAGTTTTTTGAAGTGCTATCGTTTCTGAGTACGCAGAGTTTATTTTGACTACATCAAAATGATTCTATACTTCATTTCTAACAACGTTAGAAATACTCTGCGTCCTCTAAAATTTAGTCAAATACTTCACTTTTCTCCTTTTCCTCTGCGATAATTTTTCTTCAAACCTTTGTGTTACTTTAAGCCTTTGTACGTTTAGTAGTATTTAGACATAAACTTTTCCCTGATTCAACTACATAACCGAAGAAATATTCTTAATTTTGCGCCCACAAACACAAAGAACTGTAAAGCATGAAAACGGTACAATTTAGAGAAGCACTTCGCGAGGCGATGAACGAAGAAATGCGTAACGATCCAAATGTATTTTTACTTGGAGAAGAAGTTGCTGAATATAATGGAGCGTATAAAGTATCTCAAGGGATGTTGGATGAATTTGGCGCAAAACGTGTCATCGATACGCCAATTGCTGAGTTAGGTTTTACAGGGATTGCTGTTGGAGCTTCCATGATGGGTTTACGACCAATCGTGGAGTTTATGACTTGGAACTTCGCGATTTTGGCGGCGGATCAAATCATTAACAGTGCTGCGAAAATGTTACAAATGTCTGGTGGTCAATATCACTGTCCAATTGTATTCAGAGGTGGTAATGGTCCTGCAGGACAATTAGGTGCAACACACTCTCAAAGTTTTGAAGCGTTTTATGCACACGTACCAGGATTGAAAGTGATTACACCTTCCACTCCGTACGATGCAAAAGGATTATTAAAAGCAGCGATTCGCGATAATGACCCAGTTGTTTTCTTAGAGTCTGAGAAAATGTATGGAGATAAAGGTGAAATTCCAGAAGGAGAGTACATCATTCCAATCGGAGTTGCAGATATCAAACGTAAAGGAACAGACGTTACTATCGTATCTTTTGGTAAAATCATGAAAGTGGCACACGAAGCTGCAGAAATTTTAGCGAAAGAAGGAATTTCTTGTGAAATCATCGATTTACGTACAGTTCGTCCTATCGATTACCATTGCATCGTTGAGTCTGTAAAAAGAACGAACCGTTGTGTAGTATTAGAAGAGTCTTGGCCATTGGCTTCTATTTCTTCGGAAATCGCTTACCACTTACAACGTTATGCATTTGATTATTTAGATGCACCAGTGATGCGTGTAACACAAACAGATACACCATTTGCATTCTCACCAACATTGATCGAAGAAGCATTACCAAATGTTCCAAGATTGATTAATGCAATTAAAGCTACACTTTATAGAAACTAAGAGATAATCAATTAAAAATAATGAAAGGTTTAATCGTAAGGTTAAACCTTTTTTTATGATTTGAAAATTAATAGGAATAAAAAAAACGAGTTTTAACTAATTTTCTCTTTTCAGATACTCGTTTCTTAAAACTCGTTTATTCTAATTATAGTGCCGTCGCTTCGTCACTCGTCACTTCGTCACTCAATTCTCAAACTTATACCCAATTCCTTTTACCGTCTTAATATGGTGGTCACCTAATTTTTCACGAAGTTTTCGAACGTGTACATCAATCGTACGATCGCCTACAACGATATCAGTTCCCCATACTTTTTCCAAGATTACATCGCGTTCAAAAACGATGTCTGGTCGAGATGCAAGAAGTGCTAAAAGTTCAAATTCTTTCTTTGGAAGGTGGTAAGTTTGACCATTTTTTTCTACCAAATAACGCTCGCGATTGATGATAAAAGAAGGTTCAGTAGTACTTTCGGTAATACTTCCTTTGTTTCTGCGAATGATTGCTTTAATACGACTTACTAAAACTTTTGGTTTAACAGGTTTTGTAATGTAATCATCTGCGCCTGCATCGAGACCAGCAATTTGAGAATAATCCTCTCCACGTGCTGTCAAGAAACAAATACGGGTATGGGATAGTTCCGGTAATTTGCGTAAGGTTTCACATACTTCGATACCATCGGTGTCAGGCATCATTACATCCAAGATGATTAAGTCGGGCAATAATTTTTTTGCAAGCTCAATCCCTTTTACTCCATCTAAAGATGTTGTTACTTCAAAACCTTCTTTCTCTAAATTATAAGCTAAGATGTCTAGAATATCTTGTTCATCATCAATGATTAAAATGTGACTCATCTTGAATGTTAGTTGTATGTTACGCAAAGGTAATAATATTAATTATTTAGTAACAATTTAGTAAAGTTCGAATTGGAGATACTTATCAGCGTAACATTGTTAATCAAAGGGTAAATTTGAAAGGAAATCTTTATCTTTGTTTAAACTAATATATAGGCATGAACTACATTCTCCATCTCGAAACTAGTACTAAAGTTTGTTCGGTTGCCCTTTCCAAAGAAGGTAAACTTGTTCAGAAAATCGAAACTTCAGAAGATGGATATGTGCATGGGGAAAAATTGACACTTTTTATTCAAGAAGTATTAGTAAAAGAAGGGGTAAGTCCGAAATCGTTAAAAGCAATTTCTGTCGCTTCTGGGCCAGGTTCCTATACTGGTTTACGAATAGGTGTGTCGACTGCAAAAGGTTTGTGTTTTGCGTTAGATATTCCTTTAATCGCGATCGATTCACTTTGCTGTTTGTTTGAACTAGGAAAAAAAGTTTATCCAAACCAAACCATCATTCCTATGATTGATGCGCGTAGAATGGAAGTGTTTTCTTCGGTTTTCTCCAAGGAAGAGGACGTATTAAAGAATATTTCTGCAGACATACTCGAAGAGGAAACCTATGCTGAATTTGAGCCGTTTGTTGCAATCGGCGATGGAGTAGAAAAGCTAAAAGAATTGTGGAATGATAGAAAGGTTACGATAGATTCTTCCCTCATCGCTTCTGCGGAAGGTCAAGTAGAACTTGCATACGCCAAATTTTTAGCAAACGACTTGGAGGATGTCGCTTATTTTGAACCTTTTTATTTAAAAGATTTTGTTGTAGGAATAAGTACAAAAAACGCATTAACTTCCAAACAATGAATTTAGCCGAACAAATAAAACAAACGAGACCTTTTGTTATTGCGGGTCCATGTAGTGTGGAGACCGAAGAACAAACACATACAATAATAAATGCGTTAAAATCCGAAGGGAAAACGCAGTTGATCCGTGGTGGAATATGGAAACCACGAACCCGACCAGATTCATTTGAAGGTATTGGCGAACAAGGATTACCTTGGATTGCAGAAGCCTCAAAAAAGGTAGGGATTCCTTTTGCAGTGGAAGTTGCCAATGCGAAACATGTCGAACTCGCATTACAATACAATACCGATGTATTATGGATTGGAGCTCGTACTACGGTGAATCCATTTGCAGTTCAAGAAATTGCAGATGCCTTACGAGGAACAAACATTCCTGTGATGATTAAAAATCCAATCAATCCAGATGTAAATTTGTGGATTGGAGCATTTGAACGTTTGCAACAAGCTGGGATTACAGACTTGACTGCCATTCATCGTGGGTTTTCTGTCTATAAACACGATACCTATCGCAATGTTCCTACGTGGGAGATTCCAATTGCTTTGAAACAAGAATTGTCGGATGTTCCATTAATTTGCGACCCGAGTCATATCGCTGGAAGAACGGATTTATTATTGGAAGTTTCGCAAAAAGCGATGGACTTAAATTACAATGGATTAATGATTGAAACACATCCAACACCAGAAAAAGCGTGGTCGGATGCGAAACAACAAATAACCGCAGAGGTGTTAACGGAACTATTAACTAAATTAGTGTTACGTTCCAATGTAATGGAACAACGATCGTTTGATGAGTTAGATACTTGCCGTAAACAAGTAAATGCTTTAGACTGTGAATTGTTTGATGTCTTGGTAAAACGAATGAACATCAGCGAAGAAATTGGTCGTTTCAAGAAAGAACATAACATTACTATACTTCAAGAAGAACATTGGAAAAAATTGTTGGAATCCCGTTTACAGATGGCGAAATCCTTGAACTTAAGCGATGATTTTGTCCGTTCCATTTTAGATGCTATTCACTTAGAATCCATTACACGACAAATTAGTGTGATGAACAAATAATCCATGATTCAAGAAGTACTTCCCGGAAATTATTCAAGAACGATTCAAATTCCAGCGTCTAAAAGCGATGGGCAACGTGCGTTATTAGCGGCGGCCTTAGCGAAAGGAATATCCTATATTAACCAACTTGGAAACAGTAAGGATGAATTAGCGATGCTACAATGCATAGAGCAACTTGGTGCAAAAATAACATGGAACGGAGAGATACTGAAAGTAGAAGGGATAACAGAATTTCCAAACGCTAGTTCGTTACATTGTGTAGAAAGTGGTTTGACCTCTCGTTTGTTAATAGCTGTTTGCGCAATGCATGCAGGCGAATATTCTATTTCAGGTGAAGGATCGTTACTGACTCGTTCCATGGATTTTTACGAGGACTTGTTCAAACAACAAAATCTGAACTATGCATTCGCTGAAAATAATGCCTTACCATTGCAGGTTCATGGAGGTATTCAACCGGGAGAAATAGTAGTAGATGGAAGT
>CANGOF010000124.1 GCA_947455515.1 Flavobacteriia bacterium | reverse complement strand
CCTACGGAAGATCAGGGGATGATTTATGCTGTAATTCAAACACCTTCTGGTTCTACTTTAGAACGAACCTATGCGGTAAGTCGCCAGTTACAAGATATGGCAAAAACAATCGACGGTGTTGAATCTGTTTCTTCGTTGGCAGGGTTTGAGGTGTTAACACAAGGACGAGGTTCAAATTCCGGAACATGTATGATCAACCTAAAACCATGGGATGAGCGCAAACACACACAGAAAGAAATTATTGCAGAATTGGAGAAAAAAGTAAAAGATATTCCTGGTGCTGCCATCGAATTCTTCGACCCACCTGCTGTTCCTGGTTACGGAGCTGCTGGAGGTATTGCACTTCAATTGTTAGATAAAAACAATACGACTGATTATAATAAACTTGGGAAAGTCACAGAAGACTTTATGGCGGCATTGAAAAAACGAAAAGAGTTAAGTTCGTTATTTACGTTTTATCGCACGGATTATCCACAATACGAGTTGGAAATTGATAACCAACAAGCAATGCAAAAAGGAGTTTCAATTGGTAAAGCAATGGAGAATCTATCCCTTATGGTAGGAAGTACTTACGACATCGGGTTTATCAAATTCAATCGTTTCTTTAAAGTCTTTGTACAAGCTGCACCAGAATTCCGAAAATTACCACAAGACATTATGAACATGTATGTGAAAAATAATCGTGGTGAAATGGTTCCTTATTCTTCGTTTATGAGGATTAAAAAAACGCAGGGAATATATGAGATTAACCGTTATAACATGTACACCACCTCTTCCATTCGTTGTGCGCCATCCGAAGGATATAGTAGTGGTGAAGCGATAAAAGCAATTCAAGAAGTTGCTGTAAAAACTTTACCGAAAGGGTATGATATTGATTGGGCTGGGTTACAAAAAGATGAAGTCGCTCGTGGAAATGAAGCAATTTATATTTTCTTAATCGTACTTGTGTTTGTTTACCTTGTGTTAGCCGCCCAATACGAAAGTTTTATCTTGCCTTTAGTGGTTATCTTATCCCTACCTGCAGGAATATTTGGTGCATTTTTGATGGTCAAATTAATGGGTGTTTCGAATGATATCTATGCACAGGTTGGTATGGTCATGCTGGTCGGTCTACTCGGTAAAAACGCTGTCTTAATTGTGGAGTTTGCCGTGCAAAAACAACTACAGGGAGCTACAGTCCTTGAAGCTGCTATCGAAGGAGCAAAGGCACGTTTTAGGCCAATCTTAATGACTTCCTTCGCTTTTATTGCGGGATTAATTCCATTGATATTGGCTAGTGGACCAGGAGCAATTGGAAATAAAACCATTGGCGCTGCATCGTTAGGAGGTATGGTATTCGGAACCGTTTTCGGAGTAATCATTGTACCAGGTCTATACTACATTTTCGGTAAAATAGCGGAAGGAAGAAAACTAATTAAAGACGAGGATTTTAATCCAGTAACTGAAGAAATAGGAAACCATGAAGACTAAAAATATAATTAAATATGTAGGGATCAGCGTTGTGTTGTCCCTACTTTTTACAGCCTGCAATATTTCGTATCAAGCTACAAAAAAGGAGGTAATTGCTTCACCTGTAAGTTATTCGAATACTACGGATACAACAAACATCGCACAACTCAAATGGAATCAATTTTTCAAAGATCCCTTTTTAGTTCAATTGATAGATACGGCTTTGAAAAACAACCAAGAATTGAATATTATGTTACGTGAAATAAATGTAGCAAATAATGAAATTCGTGCACGTAAAGGAGCTTATTTACCTTTTGTTGGAATTGGTGGTTTGGCTGGAGCGGATAAAATTGGAAGATACACAAGTCAAGGAGCAAGCGATGCGAACAATACGATTATACCTGGTAAAAAAAATCCAGACATGTTACCGAATTATACGATTGCTGCTTATGCAAATTGGGAAGTCGATATTTGGAAGAAACTTCGTAATGCTAGACAATCTGCGGTACACACTTACCTTGCTACTGTTGAAGGGAAAAATTTTATGGTGACTAATTTGATTTCTGAAATTGCTAATTCGTATTATGAATTAATGGCCTTAGACAATCAATTAGAAATTCTACTAAAAAACATTGAAATTCAGAAAAATGCATTGGAAATTGTAAGACTTCAAAAAATCTCAGCACGTGTTACGGAATTAGCGGTTAAGAAATTTGAAGCAGAAGTACTTAAGAACCAGGGTCATTTATACTACTTAAAACAACAAATTACAGTTACTGAAAATAGAATTAATTTTTTAGTAGGTAGATACCCTCAAACAATTCAACGTAACTCAGCCCAATTTAAAGAGCTGATTAGTGATTCATTGACTTCTGGTATTCCATTACAATTGTTGCGAAATCGTCCAGATTTAATGGCTGCCGAACAAACTTTACTTGCAACTAAATTAGATGTGAAAGTAGCTAAAGCTTGTTTTTATCCCTCTTTAATGATTACCTCGAATCTTGGAACGCAAGCTATCAATCCAGCTTATTTAGCAACATTGCCTGCTTCCACTTTATATTCAATTGCAGGAGGAGCCTTTGCTCCATTAATTAATCGAAATGCTTTAAAGGCAAATTATGCAAGTGCTAATGCAAAACAAGAGCAGGCCGTATATAATTACGAACGTAAAATTTTGACTGGATACGTTGAAGTTTCCAATCAATTAGCAAACATCGAAAACTTGAAAAAAAGTTATATTTTTAAAACACAACAAGTAGAAGCTTTAATTCAATCTATTGATATTTCTACGGTCTTGTTTAAATCGGCTCGTGCAGATTATATGGAAGTATTATTGACACAAAGAGATGCACTTGAAGCAAAATTTGATTTGATTGAAATATTGAAAGAGCAACTATCAGCTAGAGTAAACCTATATAAATCTCTAGGTGGAGGTTGGAGATAATCACTAATAAATAACTATGAATTTTTTAAAAAGTATTTTTCGTATACGTACGGTATTAATCATTTTGATTTTATTACAACTTGCTTTATTAGTATATGATATACGACTTATTATTTATGGTGAATTCACCCATTACGTAGGTCTTGCTGCTAATCTACTATACTTAATTTTAAATATCAAAAAGCTATTTAAAATTTAACAATTCGTTCCTATTTTGTAAAAGCTATGCCTCATATTGAAGCATAGCTTTTTTGGTTTATAACAATAACAATTGTTTTTCCATTATAATTTATCACTTAAAACTTATTGATTTTATTATTTAAACTATTGAATTTCAAATGAAAATTACCAATGTATAAATTATTTTAATTCTTTTCATTTAAAACATAAATAAAAATTAACCAAAAAGAGTCTGCAACTTTGTCTCATGAAAACAAATGAAACAAAAAGTAATATGAAAAAAATCTATCCTTGGTTAGTCGATCTTAGCATCCTATCACTACTTATTTTCTTCGGTAAAAACATACCCTTAGATCTTAAAAATTCCACTTTAATGTCATTAGGAGTTGTAGTGATCTTATTAAATCATTCAGATAAGATTGTGATTGGATTGATTGCTTTCCTTTCAAATTTAGTAAGTAGAAATAAATAATAAACCAATAAAAATCAAAACTATGAAAACAATTACAATTGCAAAAGGAGATGGTATAGGTCCAGAAATTATGGATGCAACACTTCAAATTTTAAATGCTGCAGGAGCACAATTAAACTACGAAGAAATTGAAGTAGGTGAAAAAGTATATTTGTCAGGGAACACTTCAGGTATATCCGATGAATCTTGGGATACAATTCGTAGAAATAAGATTTTCTTAAAAGCTCCTATCACGACACCACAAGGAGGTGGTTACAAAAGTTTGAATGTTACAACACGTAAATTCTTAGGCTTATTTTCAAATGTGCGTCCTTGTAAAAGTTACCATCCATTTGTAGCAACCAAACACCCAGTAATGGACATGGTAATTATCCGAGAAAATGAAGAAGATTTGTACGCAGGAATCGAACACCAACAAACAGACGAAGTGGTTCAATGTCTTAAATTGATAAGTAGACCTGGTTGTGAAAAAATCGTTCGTTATGCTTTCGAATATGCACGCGTAAACAACCGTAAAAAAGTAACTTGTTTCACGAAAGATAACATCATGAAGCAAACGGACGGATTGTTTCACCAAGTGTTTGACGAAATTGCAAAAGAATATCCTGAAATTGAAAACGAACACTGGATTATCGATATAGGTGCAGCGAAAATGGCGGATCAACCAGAAGTTTTTGATGTAATTGTTATGCCAAACTTATATGGAGATATTCTATCAGATATTGCGGCTCAAATTTCTGGATCAGTTGGAATGGCTGGCTCATCAAACATCGGAGAATCGTGTGCTATGTTTGAAGCAATCCATGGTTCTGCTCCACGAAGAGCGGGTCAAAATCTTGCAAATCCTTCCGGACTAATCAACGGAGCAATTCTTATGTTGAAACACATTGGTCAGGGAGAGGTTGCTGCGAAAATTGAAAATGCGTGGCTAAAAACAATCGAAGAAGGTTACCATACCTACGATATTTACCAAGAAGGAATTAGCGTAGAGAAATTAGGAACCAAAGAATTTGCACAGAAAATCATCCAAAATTTAGGCGAATTACCTTCCACATTAAAAGCAATTACAGATGTGAAAAATGAAACGATTAAAATCTTGCCTTACCAACGCAAACCAAATAAAGAGAAAACGTTAGTAGGAGTTGATTTATTTGTTCACTGGAATGGATTGGATGTAAACAATTTGGCAGAAAAAATTAATACAAAAATTAATTCGGACATCGAATTATCGATGATTACTAACCGAGGAATCAAAGTTTGGCCAAATGGATTTGAAGAGACTTTCTGCACGGATCACTGGAGATGTAGGTTTAAGTCAAAATCGCAATCGATGAAAAACTCTGAAATAATCGAATTGCTAAACACTATGCTGGTAAGTCATTTAGATATCATTAAAACGGAAAACTTGTATCATTTCGATGGAAAGCAAGCATATTCGATGGGTCAAGGACAATAATCCATAAATAGTTCTTATGATTTTCATTTGAAATATAAATAAAAACATAGAGCATTAAATTCTCAACTTTGAGGCAATCAATAAGACATGTTTGAAGGAAGAAAGTTGTTAATAGCAAGTAAACACCATAAGGAGCAAGTGATTGCTCCTTTGGTGATTCAAGAATTAGGTGTAAAAGAAGTACTAATTACCGATTTTGATACCGATACTTTAGGGACATTTTCTGGAGAAATTGACCGTAAAGACGACCCAATTACAACCGTTCGCGAAAAATGTTTGCAAGCCATGGAATATGGTAACTGCGATCTTGCGATTGCCAATGAAGGTTCATTTGGTCCACATCCTTCCTATTTTTTTTGTACTGTGAATGAAGAACTTATAATTTTTATGGATACTAAAAATAAAATAGAAATCATTGCACGAATTCTTTCCATGGAAACCAATTTTGATGCAAAACAAATCACTTCCGAAGAGGAACTTTTCGAATTTTGTGAAAAAGTTCAATTTCCTTCCCATGCGGTCATTCTAAGACCTGCAGAAAATGATTATAGTCAAATTTTTAAAGGTATTCAAGATTTAAATGAATTAAAGGAAGCTTATAATCAATTATATTCAACCTATTCTACGGCATATGTCGAAACCGACATGCGTGCTCACATGAATCCGAGTCGGATGAAAGTAATTGAAGAAGTGACTAAAAAATTGATAGAAAAAATAAAATCCACTTGTCCCACTTGTAATCATCCAGGGTTTAGTATTACGAAAGCACAACCAGGACTACCATGTCAACAATGTCATTTCCCTACAAAATCAACCTTAAGTTATACGTATGCTTGCTTAGCGTGTGGTCACCAAGAAGAACAAAAATACCCTCGTGGAATAGAATGGGAAGATCCGATGTATTGTGATTTTTGTAACCCTTAACGAATAAAGAATGTCCATTTGGTATCCATATAAACAAATGCAATCCCTAGGGAAAATTCCTGTTGTAAAAAAAGCAAAAGGCTCTATGCTCTATTTTGAAGATGGAACTAAGGCGATTGATGCAATAAGTTCGTGGTGGGCATGTATACACGGGTATGCATACAAACCTTTAAATCGTGCAATAAAGAAACAAGTGGATTCCTTTTCCCACGTTATGTTGGGAGGACTCTCACACCAACCAGCACTTCGATTGGCAGAAAAATTAGTGCAAATTACACCAAAAGGATTAAATCACGTTTTCTTTTCCGATAGTGGCTCGGTGGCTGTAGAGGTGGCTCTAAAAATGGCCATTCAGTTTTGGTCGAACCAAGGAAATAAAGACAAAGTAAAACTAATTTCCTGTAAAAATAGTTACCATGGTGATACCTTCAAAGCCATGCAGTTAGGCGATGATTCAGATTTTACAGTTGCATTTTCGCATGTATTGGAAAAGGATTTTGTGTTAGAAATCCCCAAAAATCCGAAGGATTATAAGAAAGAATTACAAAATTTCGAAGAACTACTCATTACTCATTCTCCTACCATTGCAGCTTTAATCATTGAGCCTATTATCCAATGTGCAGGAGGATTTAGTGTGCATTCCTCCGATTACTTAGATGCATTAAATCGTTTGTGCGTGAAATACAATGTACTCACCATTTACGATGAAGTCGCTACTGGTTTTGGTCGTACTGGAAAATTATTTGCCACCAATCATGCTAAATGCATACCGGATATTATGGTATTAGGTAAAGGATTAACAGCAGGATACATTGGTCATGCTGCAACGATTGCTTCTACTAAAGTGTATCAAGCGTTTTTATCCGACGAACACGACAAAGCGCTGATGCATGGACCAACATTTATGGGTAATCCATTGGCTTGTGCTGTGGCTTTAAAAAGCATTGAAATTTTTCAGAAAAAAGAGTATGAAAAGAAAATTCT
>CANGOF010000123.1 GCA_947455515.1 Flavobacteriia bacterium | reverse complement strand
TTTTCGCTTTGTAAATTGTTTTAATTTTCGCATTTACTTCTTCTACTAAACCGTTTGCGTGAATGTACTTCTCACAGTTTTGGTCGATTGCAGCATTCATGAAGAATCCTAACAAGATTGGCGCAGGACCGTTGATTGTCATCGAAACCGACGTTTTTGGGTCGCTTAAGTCAAAACCTGAATACAATTTCTTCGCGTCATCCAAACAACATACAGACACTCCTGAGTTACCAATTTTACCATAAATATCTGGTCGTAAATCTGGGTCGTTTCCGTACAAAGTCACGGAGTCAAACGCTGTAGATAAACGTTTTGCTGGCATTCCTAAACTCACATAATGGAAACGTTTGTTGGTACGTTCTGGCCCACCTTCTCCTGCAAACATACGTGTTGGATCTTCTCCTTCACGTTTGAATGGGAATAATCCTGCGGTATATGGAAATTCTCCAGGAACATTCTCTTGTAAATTCCAACGTAAAATATCTCCCCAAGAAGTGTATTTTGGTAAGGCAATTTTAGGAATTTGAGAACCCGACAAGGAGGTAGTATGCGTTTCTAAGGTCAATTCTTTATCACGTACTTTGAATCTAAAAATTGGATCTTTGTATAAAGCCTTTTTTGCTTCCCAATTTTCTAAGATTAATAAATTCTTAGGATCGATGTTTAATTTTTCTATTTCAAAGGATTCTTGTAATCCTTTAACAATTCTGTCTTTATCGTCAATGGATAATTTGCTAACTGTTTCAATGGATTTTTGAAGTCCAAATAGCTTATTCGCTACTTCCACTTGTTGGTTCACCCATTTATCGTAACCACGATTATTCTCAGAAATTTCAGACAAATATCGTGTTCTATCTGGTGGAATTACAAAAATTTTCTCTGACATTTCATCCGTCACTTGGAACGAAGAAGTCAACGAAGCCGTTGTTTTTTCATTGATTGTTTGAACGATTACCGAATATAAAGTATTCATTCCTGGGTCGTTAAACTGCGATGCGATGGTCCCGTAAACAGGCATGTCATCCGTGTTTTTATCCCATAAATTATGGTTGCGCTGGTATTGTTTACGCACATCACGTAAAGCATCCAAGGCACCTCGTTTGTCGAACTTATTCAATGCAATTACATCAGCAAAGTCCAACATATCAATTTTTTCTAATTGTGTCGCAGCACCATATTCCGGTGTCATCACGTACAACGAAACATCGGAGTGATCTAATATTTCTGTATCCGATTGACCAATTCCAGAAGTTTCTAAAATGATCAAATCGTATTTCGCTGCTTTTAATACTAAAATCGCTTCCGCAACGTGTTTCGATAAGGCTAAATTGGATTGACGTGTCGCTAATGAACGCATGTAAACACGTTTATTTTTAATCGCATTCATACGAATACGGTCGCCCAACAACGCACCACCCGTCTTACGTTTCGAAGGATCTACAGATACTACTGCAATGGTTTTTTCAGGGAAATCCAATACAAAACGACGCACTAACTCATCTACTAACGAAGACTTACCAGCACCACCTGTTCCGGTAATTCCTAGTACAGGAACCGTCGAGTTTTCAGCCAATTTATGAACCGCATCTAACATACCTTTCGATTCTTCCGGATAATTTTCTGCTGCAGAAATGACACTTGCAATCGTTGGAACGTGTTTTTCTTCCAATTTACTTAAATCCAAATCCGTTTTATTTCCCAGTGGAAAATCACTTTTTTGTACCAAATCATTGATCATACCTTGCAATCCCATTGATCTTCCATCATCAGGGTGATAGATACGCGTAATTCCATACCCTTGTAATTCTTCAATTTCAGAAGGTAAAATTGTTCCTCCACCACCAGCAAAAATCTTGATGTGTGGCGCACCTTTTTCATGCAGTAAATCGTACATGTATTTCAAGTACTCGTTATGCCCTCCTTGGTAGGAAGTCATTGCAATCGCTTGCGCATCTTCTTGAATCGCGCAATCTACTACCTCTTCTACACTGCGGTCATGCCCTAAATGGATCACTTCACATCCGGTAGTCTGGATGATACGTCGCATGATATTGATAGCAGCATCGTGTCCGTCGAACAAGGAAGCAGCGGTTACAATTCTAACTTTATTTACTGGTTTGTAAGGTGTAATAGGATCCATAATTTGTTACTTAAAGTAAGTGGATGCTAAGATAAGGAAAATGAGTGACGTGTTACGAGCGACGAAGGAAGAATTATAGTTTAAATAAATAACATTTGTAAATAATTGATTTTTATTATATCTTCGTTTAAAGGATTATTTTAACAAAAATCATGAAAACTAAATCCAAAGGAGAAAGATTAAAATGGATGTCACTCAATGATGTGAAGCCAGTCTCTTTAAATAAGGTTACTCTAACAAGTAAAAAAGTAACTCCAAAGATTCTTTCGAATCAATCAAACTCAACTAATTTTGTGTTAGTACCTTGATTATAACAAAACAAGGTTACCCAATTGAATTCATCCAAAAAAGAATTGCTAAAGATGATTCCGCACACCCTTCGACTCCGCTCAGGATGACGCGTCGCTAAGTTCGTATTCTACTAATAAAATAAGTTTAAAAAAAATCAAGCTTACAATAACTTTCTACTTCATACCTCTGTCTGAGTGAAACGAAGACTTGTCAGCCTTGTCAGGCTGAGCGTAGTCGAAGCCCCTCTTATAAAAAAACATTCAAACCCTTTTGTAAAACTCCTATTTTTCACTAACTTAAATAAGATATAAACATTAATATCTTATGAAACAGTACTTTGTATACATTTTAAAATGCGCAGACAAGAGTTATTACACCGGAGTTACAAATAATTTAGACCGCAGATTGTATGAACATTCTAATTCTCGCAATCCCGATTCTTATACTTCAAAACGATTGCCTGTTGAGTTGGTTTTTCATCATGTTTTTTATAGTCCGATGCAAGCAATTTCTTTTGAGAAGCAAGTTAAAGGTTGGAGTAGAAAAAAGAAAGAAGCGTTGATTAATGATAATTGGGAGTTGTTGCATGGTTTAGCGGAATGTAAGAATGAAAGTCATTGTAGGGGCTTCGTCCCGAAAGCTTTCAGGGCTGTTCATCGTGACTTCGACTCCGCTCAGTCTGACGATGAAAAAAATCAATCTGTTTAGAAAAATCTACTCAGTCTGACGATGAAAAAACTTTATGTAATTTCGGAATTTTAGTTATGTAAATTCGGAATTTAAAAAAATAAAATCACGTTAAAACATTTATTATCAAACAAATAAATCACTCAACTTACTCCAAGAAATAATTTCTTCATTTGACCTTTTCTGATTTAATTCAGAAGTGTTTACGAGGTAATGATTGTAGGAATATCCTTGTGTGTCATCCAAGTAATGTAAGGCTTTTAGATATTCATTTTTTACCGTTTGTGATGCCTTCATTTCCAAACAAGACACTTCTACCCCATCTACTAAAAGCAAATCAATTTCATTCCCGTTGCTATCTCGCCAAAAGTAAAAATCCTGAGCAACCCCTTTGTTTTTATGTGACTTCATCAATTCCAAGATGCAATAATTTTCAAATAACGCCCCTTTGTAGGTGGAGAGAACCAAATCTTCCGGCTTTTTAATCCCTAATAAATACGCAACTAATCCTGTATCATAAAAGTACAACTTAGGAGTTTTAACAATTCGTTTTGAAAAATTGGCATGCCATGGAACCAAGGTAAATGCGATGTAACTCGACTCTAACAACGACATCCAACGCTGCACCGTTTTACTATCGACACCTAATTGCTTGGAAATACTAGAAGCATTGAATAGTTGTCCGACGTGATGCGCCAACAAGGATAAAAATTTTCGAAACAGCGCTAAATCTTGCACATTAATAATCGTTTTTACATCGCGCTCTACATACGTACGAATGTAAGCAGGATAAAAGTCACGTGGTTGAATCTGTTTGTCATACACACGAGGATAACTTCCATTAAAAATAGAGGCAAAAACATCTTGTTGTTTCACGGTTTGAATTTCGTCTTGCGCTAAGGGTAGTAACTCCATTAAGTACACCCTTCCTGCTAAACTTTGGGTGATTTTTTCTAGTAACAAAAAATTTTGCGAACCACTTAACACATACTGCCCTGTAAGTCCAGAATCATCGACAATTTGTTGGATGTACGAAAATAACTGTGGTGCATTTTGCGCTTCATCGATGATTACGTATTTATCATATATCGCTAAGAACCCACGCGGGTCACTTAATGCAAACTCTAGGTTGTCCGGATTTTCCAATGAGACATAGCGATATTCCGGGAACACTAACTTTGCTAAAGTCGTCTTCCCCGATTGTCTAGGTCCTGTAAATACTAACACCGGAAACTTTTCAGCCATCTCCAGCATCTTGAATCGTGCATTTCGTTGTATCATATTTCAAAGGTATAAATTTCTATGTAATTTCGGAAAAAAGTTTATGTAATTTCGGAATTTTATCTATGTAATTTCGGAATTTACGTATTTAAAAAGAAACTAAATAGCTTAAAAACAGAACTAAAAATTGGTTTATATTGTTCTATTTCATATTTTTAGAAAAACAATGCATCATGAACACCTTCATCCTACACGAACCCAACCGAGAATTGACCGAAGGCTACTTTACTGCCCTCATGAAATATTCCGTAGTTTTCTTAATTGCTTGGATGTTTGGCCAACTCATCATCTTCACTTATCCATGTGTTGCATGGTCGGGTGAAAAATATCCTCCGACATTAACCTGGTTGAACGATTACCATATCATTAGTTGGATATTAGTGGTTATAGGAAGCTATTTTTACGTGGTTTCCCAAATCAAAAAATACTACTTACCTATGGTTACAACCTTTCGATTTAATCAAACCCAACAACAATTAGAATTGGTCCTTTTGCATACTTTTTCAGGGAAAACGAGTCAAACAAGCATTCCGTATCATCATCTAAACATTCAATTTGAAACCAAAGAAAATAAATGGTATGGCAAACAACGGGTGTATCGTATCGCGTCCAACGAACAAACCATCGCGTTAGTCAACATTGAAAAAACAGCTTGGAAACAGTTTCCTGAAATTGAAAACTTGGTGGTAGAATTAAACAAACACATCGCATGAAATTAGGGAAATACCGTCATTACAAAGGGAAGGAATACGAAGTAATAGGAGTTGCCACGCATAGTGAGACTTTAGAAGAATTGGTGGTGTACAGAGCACTTTACGACATCGAAGGAAAAGGAAAAGATTCGTTGTGGGTAAGACCAAAAGGGATGTTTGAGGAGGAAGTTGAAGTAGACGGGGTGGTTAGGAAACGTTTTGAATATGTGAGGGTGGGTTAGAACTCTACAAGGCCTATAAAAGAAGGATTTAGAGGATATTCACCATTAAGAAATTAAGAAATTGAGATATTAAAGACGAAATGAATAAAGATGGGTTTAGGTTCATTAAGATTTCGACTTCGTCTCAAAGAACTTTAAGACGGTTTCTGAGGTTCTCTAAAGACAGTCACTCATTTCACCGATACAATTTCCTATTTCACAGAGAAACTCCCCCACTATACCTATTTAAGTTTTTACTCTGTAGGAGTTTATCGAGTTTTGCTTTATAAACTTTAAAACTATAAACTATGAAACGTATCACAATTTTCGGAATCCATTTAAGCTATTGGACTATTTATTTTTTATTTACAGCGCTATTGTTTGCGGGTATGTATGGAAATAATCCTTCAGAAAAATTATCAACCGACATGAGAATTCTTTATATAATAGGTAACGTCATACCATCTATATTTGGATTCTATAGCTTCCATTACTTTTTATTCTCAAAAATTAAAAGCAAGAAAAAAAGAATTTCTTTGCTAATAATGGGACTTGTCATTACTTTACTAATTGGATTATTCTCTTCTTTTTTAATTAATTATTTCACGAAGAATTATCACATTCTAAATCCAAAAATGCTATTGAACATTTTCATCTTCTTTTTATTTTTGGGTCTTTTTATTAGTTTAATCCACGGAATCCTTGGGCTATTTATGCGTGCCTTCTTTGACTGGTTCAATCTACGTAAAGAAAAAGAGCAACTTACAGAACAAAATCACCAAATTGAATTAGCATTAGTGACTGCACAGCTAAACCCTCATTTCTTGTTTAATTCACTGAATAACATCGATATTCTCATTCACAAAGACCAAGAAAAAGCTTCAAATTATTTGAATAAACTATCCGATATTCTACGTTATATGCTATTTGATGCAAAAGCAGAATACATGCCTTTTGATACTGAACTTCATTTCATTGAGAAATATGTAGCACTACATCAATTGCGCGCAGCTAATTCCGATTATGTAAAACTTACCAATGAACTAGAATACACACATGGTCAAGTGGCTTCTTTAGTGTTTATTCCATTCATCGAAAACGCATTCAAATATTCATCGAGCTACAAAGAAGGAAATGCTGTACAAATTGCGTTCATCTCCCTTGAAAAGAAACTTTCTTTTACTTGTAAAAATCGAATTACCCAGACAAATGAACCATTTACAAACTCCAATGGACTTGGAAATGAGTTACTCAAAAAACGCTTGGATTTGATCTATAAAGAAAATTACACACTCGATATACAGGAAGAGAATGGTTATTTTTGTGTAACACTGACAATACCATATGAAGCAAATTAGTTGTATAATCGTTGAAGATGAACCCTTAGCAATGGAACGCATGTTGCAGTACGTTGCAAAGGTTCCTTTTCTTACACTCGAAGCACATTTTGACAATGGAATTGACGCTTTGTTGTACTTAAAACAGTATAGCGTTGATCTATTATTGTTAGATATAAACACAGGGGAAGTTACAGGAATTCAACTCGCGGAACAACTTGTTAAAGATTGTGCGATTGTATTTACTACCGCCTATCCCGAATTTGCACTCAAAGGATTTGAATTGAATGTTACCGATTACATACTAAAACCATTTGCCTTTGATCGGTTTTACACGGCGATGGAGCGTGTGCAACAAGCTCTTTCACATAAACAACAACACATAGCTCCAACCAATTTATTTATAAAAACGGAATACCGTTTGGAGAAAGTCGCTATTTCAGATTTGAAATTCATTGAAGGAATGGGAGATTAC
>CANGOF010000122.1 GCA_947455515.1 Flavobacteriia bacterium | reverse complement strand
TTCAATTCTTTTAATTTATACCCATTCTTTTGGCCCCACATCATGTACATACGCATCAACATAGAGGCCCAATCGCAACTCTCTGTTCCACCTGCTCCAGATGTGATTTGAAGTACAGCACTCAACTGATCTTCTTCGCCGGAAAGCATATTTTTCAATTCCAACTCTTCCACCTTGGATTTCAAATCTAAATGAGAAGCATCAAGTTCCGCTTCTGTTGCCTCCCCTTCTTTAAAGAAGTCAAGCAATACCTCTAAATCATCCGCTGCATTCGAAAGTTCTTCATACGTCGATATCCAAAATTTAAGTGAACGAATGTTTTTCATTGCTACCTCCGCTTTTTTCGGATTATCCCAAAAAGTTGGATCTTGTGATTTCAACTCTGCCTCTTGAAGTTCTACCTTTTTCTCTGGAATTTTAAGGTAAATAGAAATCGCGTTGATACGTTGTTGTAATTCTTTAATTTGATCTTGGTTAACCATCTGTTATTGGAAAGTCGTTGGGTATTAATTAGGGGTTTTGCAGGAGTAATTTTCAAACTCCTCGTTCATCTCTTGTTGGTATTGTTTTGTTACATTGATGGGAACATACTCTTCCATCACATTCGTTTTATCCAAACCAAAATCTTCTGCCGCTTTCAATCCTGTAGATTTGATAAAACGGTAAGCTTTTACACAAATGATTTGGAACGTAGTCAATTTATTGTCGGTAGCTACACGGGAACTAAGTACGATAAATTTGAAATCCGGATTTTCCATGTCATCGCGTACACAATCAAAAATACTTTTACCTGCAATCTCTCCTTTTTCCACCATGTGATCATGGATTTTGCGTATCATATACTCTATACGGTGTTCTTCTTTAAATCCTAATTGTAAAGAAACGTGGTAACAGTGTTTATCAATAATTTCATTCACTGAGTAGTCTACCCCCCATGGATCCGCTTTAATTTCTAAGTGTAAAAACCAAACAATATCTGCTCTACGTGGTCGTTTTTTAAACAACGAGAAATAAACAGTTGAATCCAATTTGTCAGGCGTTTCACTACGAGTAGGATACACTAAATTCGTAGCTTCATACGGAATTTTATCATCTAAACGTACCTTTTCTAACTTATTTACTACACGAGACATAGGAATGTATTCCGTAATGTTTGCTCGTAATTGTCTCGCTTTATAAAATAAATATAATGCAGAAAAGAAGAAAATCGCTAACACCAATGTAAACCAACCTCCTTCAGGAATTTTATGAATATTAGAGAATAAAAACACACCTTCTACCACAAAGAAAACAGCAAAAATTGCAGTGAAAAACAATTTGGATTTTGGGTAACGTATGTATAACATCAAGATTAATAATATCGAGGTCATAATCATATTAATGGTAATTGCTAAACCATAAGATGCTTCCATTTGGGAAGAAGTTGGGAATTTCCAAAGCACTAACAAACATCCAACTAAAAGAACTCCATTAATGAATGGAATATAAATTTGTCCTTGGTGATTGGTTGGATATTTTACTTTTAAATTCGTCCATAATTTCAACTTAATCGCTTCATTCATCAAGGTAAATATTCCAGTAATCAAGGCTTGAGAAGCAATAATCGTTGCAGCTGTTGCTATTGTCACCGCAAAAATGATCATGTCTTTTGGCACCATGGCATAAAAAATGGTTTGCTTTGGTAACAAGTGAAAACCTGGAGATAAAGCCAAGGCTGCCTGACCAAAGTAATGGATAACCAATACAATACTCATCATTCCCCAACTCACACGTATATTCCCTTTTCCACAGTGACCCAAATCGGAATACAATGCTTCTGCTCCCGTTGTACATAAGAATACCGCTCCTAAAACCCAAAATCCACCAGGTACATTGACTATCATATTGTAAGCCCACCAAGGGTTTAGTGCTTTTAAAACTTCTGTATTCTGAGATAAATGAAGAAGTCCCAAATACAACAAGAATCCAAACCAAATTAACATTATAGGTCCAAATACCTTACCGATAATTACCGTTCCAAATTGTTGTATAGCAAACAAAGCAAATATAATTCCAATAATAATCTGCATAATTGGAAGATCTGGATTGATATTGGCCAACCCTTCTACCGCGGAAGATATCGAAATTGCGGGGGTGATAAAACCATCCGCCATCAAGGATGCACACCCAATTAAGGTCGGAACAATGATCCATTTGGCCTTTTTATCTTTCAATAAAGCATACAAAGCAAAAATTCCACCTTCCCCTTTATTGTCTGCATTCAAAGCAAAATAGACGTATTTTACAGAAGCCAACAAAAATAGAGTCCAGATAACAGAAGACAAACCTCCTAATACTAAAGCTTCGGATAAATTTTTACCCTGACTTGTAATCGCTTGAAAAACATACAATGGAGAGGTACCTATGTCCCCAAAAACGATACCGATTGTAATTAAAACACCAGCTGCGGTTAACTTGGTTTTATGCTCTGAACTCATGTCAAAAAAAATAATAATTGGACTTCAAATGTATCTAAATCTTTAGAGTTAGAATTAGATTTACAGAAATATTTTACGAATATTTTAACATAAGGTTAACATGCTCATAAAAAGCGATTTACACTTTAAATTGGAAATTATTCTCCTAAAAATAATGCTTTAATTTCCGTTGCATCACTTGGCTTCATTTTTCCTGCTAAAATCAAACTTAATTGTCTACGTAACAATGCTCCTTCATAGCGTTTAACTTCCTCTTCCGTCTCTGGAACCAATTCTGGTACTTGAATCGGTCCTCCAAGCTGATCTACTGCCACAAAAGTATAAATTGCTTCGTTGCATTTTCTGCGTTCACCCGAAACTGGATTTTCTAAATATACATCTACAAAAACTTCCATGGAAGAACTAAATGCACGAGAAACTTTTGCTTCCAAGGTTACAATCGAAGATTGTAATATAGGTTCTTGAAAAGACACATTATTAACAGATGCAGTTACTACAACACGACGGCTATGTCTTTGTGCTGAAACACTCGCAATCATATCCATCCATGCTAACAATTGACCTCCAAATAAATTTCCTAAGGTATTAGTATCATTCGGTAGTACAATGTGTGTCGTTACTGCTTTTGTCTGTTCTGCTGTTTTTGATTTCATAGCTTAATGTAATTTTTATAGCGAATATCAATCCCTAAGTAGTTTCTTAAAAATCGCTTGAATTTATCTTTTGTTTTCGTTCTGTTAAACGAAATATCGTAATCAAATTTCCAGTTTTTTGCGGCAATTCGTTCTTTCATAACAGCAGGATGTGTTTCTTTAAACTCTGCCAAAGCATCGATATTCGCAAAATAATCAAAGGCCTCTACTTGTTTTACATTTTCTTTCATCCAGGCATCATCGTGCCACATTTTATGAAATGACTCCTGTTTTTTCTGCATTTTTTCAGGCGGTTTCACCCAGCCATAATGGTAAACGTAAGCATCTATTTTTTTTACCGACAATTTATCGTTTGGTAGTTTACGAAAACCTTGTGCATCTCGGTAAGAGAAAATATCGGAACGATTACGAATAATACGAATTTCATCTAAATACCAACTAATTGACGTACCTACATAATCATAGGAACCATAAAAATGTTGGTAGTTAAACAACAAGCCTTCCACACGTTGATCATTTTTATAACGTTCCATCGCTTCGCGAATGACCGGAATGTATTTTTCGTGAATCACCTCATCGCCTTGAATATAAAATGCCCAATCGCTCTTAGAATCAATCGCTTTAAATGCTTTGTCTGTTTCTAATGCAAGTGTGCGACCACCTTCACGAACAGAATCGTCCCAAGTAGTTTCAATAATTCTAATTTTTGGATCAATGGATTGAATCAATTCTAACGTAGCATCGTCTGAATTACCAACCGCAACAACAACCTCGTCACATAAAGGTAAAATGGAACGAATCGCCTCTACTATTGGATAATCGTACGTAATTGCATTACGAATAAAGGTAAATCCACTGACCTGCATTTTAGGAAAGTAAATTGATTACGTTTTCAATTGGTCGACCTATCACCGCTTTATCTCCTTTGATAACGATCGGTCTTTCTATCAAAACTGAATGTTGAACCAAAATTTTACGCCATTCCTCTTCGCTAAATTTTTTGTCTTTGAAATTGGATTTATACACTTCTTCCCCTTTACGAATCAAATCCTCCGCTGGAATGTTTAATTTTTCCAACACCTGATTAATATCTTCTAGTGTTGGTGGTGTTTTCAAATACTCAAAAACGATAGCATTTTCAATTTTGTCTTGAATAAAGCACAAAGAATCACGACTTTTAGAGCAACGATTGTTATGCCAGATTGTAATTTGTTCCATGCTATTTTTAATAGATTACTACCCCTTTTATTCCTAATTGAGGAATATCTTTCATGTTTTTTTCGATAATCGTTTCTGGTAAAAACAAAAATTTCTTATCGTACATTACATCATTCACCCAAAAACTCACCCAGTATTCATTCGTCAAACCAAAAACATCCTCCATCACAGGTTCAATTTTAGCAGCTTCATTCGGTAACATCAATTCGATACAATGACGCAAGGTAGAAGTATTTATTTTTTCGCCTGTCACTACATTTTCACCATATCCACAGCTGGTAATGATAATCCCTTCCATGATATCATCACGTAAATTCAATAAATAGGCATAATAAGTTGTATTATTCTCTTCGTCCAACTGTTTTACAATTGCTACAGCTACTCCTTCTACCTTTGGGCCAAGTAATTCTTCTCTCATTTGTATTATTTTATCATTCGTTTACCAATCTTAATGTAGGTAAACAAATCATCCGGATGTCCAAATTTAAATTTATATTTTTCAATATACGCCTTGTCTTGCTCTTTTTCTTTTGGCAAATAAATATTTTTTCCACGTTTCGAACCTGTACGTACAATCACTAAATTTTTAGAGGGTATCGAAATAATAAACTGACCTAAAATTCCACGACAATAGTATACCGGATGTTGCACATCACCTAAATACGTCCACACATGAAGTCCATAGCGATAATTAGGAACTTTATCTTCTGTAGTCATCGTTGGATTTGAAACAAATTCTTTCATATACGCTTCTGGTACAACTTGTTTAGCATTCCATTTACCTAAATTATTAATTAATTTCCCTAAACGTGCAAAATCTCTGGAAGTACTATACAAACAACAAAACGATTTTTCATCTCCTTTTTCCTTGTCTAAACTCCAATACGCATCGTGTTCCGTGCCAATTTTTTTCCAAATTTTTTCTTCGGCATATTCCGATAATTGTTTACCAGTTGCTTTTTCAATCACAAACCCTAACAACTCCGTATTTCCACTTTGGTACTCAAAACGTACACCTGGTTTTTCAATTGCTTCTTGACTCGTAACATGGGTATACAAATCCGTACCATAATAGGATTCTGCATTGTCAGATAAAGGATTCTTTCCACTTTCTTCCCAGTCTAAACCAGCAGACATCATTAATAAATGACGAATGGTAATTGCTTTTTTCTTGCCTTTTGCAAATGCTGGGATGTAATTTCCAACAGGTTCATCCAAACTTTTAATTTTCCCATCTCCAAGTGCACAACCAACCAATAAACCTACAAAGGATTTTGCTGCTGAAAAACTATTGGTAACCGTTTGAGGTGTATGTTTTCCCCAATATTTTTCATAGATCAAGGTGTCTCCATGAAAAACTAAAAAGGAAGAAATAGCTAATTTTTCTAATGCTTCTATTTCTGTTGCTGTTAATTGTGGTTTAACTTTCGCTGTATTGTGTTTCCAAGCAAGACTTTTCGTTGATTTGTGCAGTGTTGCATTAAAAAACACATCTTTATCAAAAATTCCTGGAGCAGTTCTTCCTTGTAAATAGGTGTTATATATCCCTTTATACAAATACGTTCTCCCAGAAATTAAGATGAATAAGTTTGTTGCAATCAACAAAGCAAGGATCGTGAAGGAAAGGTATTTTACAGTTTTACGTAAAAAAGTTATCCAAGTTTGAGTTCGATTCATAGTTGAATTGTTAAAATTTCATTTATTATGGAAGATACTGAATTTTTATCCATTTTAGAAAATGCAAACCACTTTTTTCCTAAATCTTTTAAAGAAGCGCCAAGATGATATATTTCGGTATTGTCAATGATCAAGAAACGGTCGTGACTTTGATGAAAATCTCTTGCTTCAAAGTTTCCATACTGTTCATTCACTTTTTTAAGATCTAAAATAAGTTGTTGACTTATTTTTTTTGTAAGCAATATAACTTTTACTTCTTTGTTCTTTTTACTTAACTGTGTAAGTGTATTTTCATCTATATAATTATCAATTAATAGAATTGATTTTTTTGCAGAACGAATTATTTTTGAGGTCAATTCATAAGCGTCAAATACCTGCCCATCAAAGAAAATACCTTGATTAGGAATTAATTGACTGCTAATTTGAAAGTCTATTTCACTTACTTTATTTTTGAGTAACTCCAAATTATCTTCGAGTCGATTCATTCTTGTATTTACTGCATACCCTTTTAATAAGTAATCTTTTATAATTCTAATTGCCCAAATTCGGAAATGAGTGCCTTGTTTCGATTTTACACGGTATCCTACGGAAATAATAACATCCAAATTATAAAACTTAACGTTATAGTTTTTTCCATCCTGTGCAGTTGTCAAGGATTCCTTGACAACTGAAATCGCATCTAATTCATTCTCTTTAAAACAGTTATTTATATGTAAACTTATATTTTGTTTTGTCTGACTAAAAAGAGTAGCCATTTGCTGTTGGGATAACCAAACTGTTTCTTCCTCAAATTTTACCTCAATATGTTCAGATAATTCATTCGGACGATATAAAATGATCTCATTTTTCATGTTAAAACTTTCAAAATTTAAGTTTAATTTCAGACATAATGGAAACCAAATAATGTTGCTAATTTTTCTTTTAGAATCGTAGAAACTTCATCAAAATCGACAGGTTTTCCTAATTCCTTTTGCATTGAAGTTACTGATTTATCTTCTATTCCACAAGGGATGATATGATTAAAATAGGTCAAATCTGTATTGATATTGAATCCAATTCCGTGCATGGTGACCCAACGTGAACATTTCACGCCAAAAGCACAAATCTTGCGTTCGCGTGGCGTGTTTGGCTCAATCCATACACCTGTCAATCCATCCATACGTTCACCAATAATCCCATATTCAGCGATGGTTTGTATGACTGCTTCTTCTAAATAACGTAAATACTTATGGATGTCTGAGAAAAAATAATCTAAGTCTAAAATTGGATAAACTACCAATTGACCAGGACCGTGATAGGTAATATCCCCTCCACGATTGATTTTATAATACTTTGCATTGTATAATGCTAATGTCTTTTCATTCAATAAAAAATGATTCTCATTTCCGCTTTTCCCTAAGGTATAGACATGAGGATGTTCGCAAAACAACATGCGATTTTGGGTTGTTTCCTCTGTTTCGCCATTGCGACGTGCAATTTTCAATGCAATCGTTTCTGCAAATAATGTCTCCTGAAGATCCCAAGCCTCTTTGTAGTC
>CANGOF010000121.1 GCA_947455515.1 Flavobacteriia bacterium | reverse complement strand
TGTAATGCCATTGGATGCATTATTAGACCCACAAGGAAAAGCTGTATCAAGCAGTATGAAAAACATTGGATTACCTGAAATTGATGGTGTTCGTATTGGTAGACATATTCGTTTGTTTGTAGACGCAGCATCTAAAGACGAGGCTACTGAAAAAGTAGATACGGCTTGTGAAAAATTACTTGCAAATCAAATTATGGAGAGTTATACGTTTGAATTAGTTGAAGCGTAAGATTTTCTATTTAAATAGTTGAAGCCATCTTTTTAAGGTGGCTTTTTTTTTGTTTATAAATGAGCCTATGTAGGGGCCGAAGTTTTTTTATTTATCACAGAGGAAAAAAGAGGAAAACGACGTTGTTAAAGGAATTTTTGAGGTCGCAGAGGATTTCTAACGTTGTTAAAAAATGATATCTAATAATTTTGACTGCGTCAAAATTTGCTCTGCGTTCTCGGAAACGCTATTACGTCAAAAATCTTAAAAAAATCTCTGCGCTAAAATCTATTTGTATTGTACTAATTTTAAAATTTAAACCCTGATTTTGATAAAGTCAAAAAAAACTCTGCGCTCTCGAATACGCTAATTCGTCAAAAAAACCTCGAAAATCTCTGCGCTAAAAAACTACCTTAATAAATACCAAGCAACAAAAAAAGGCGACCCAAATAGATCGCCTTTCATCAAAATATAATGTGATTATTTTTGAACTTTCACAACGATTTCAATAGTTCCAAATTGGAAATCTTGTTGTTGGTTTTTAGTGTTAGTACCTTTTGTTATGCTAGTTACTTTCAATACACCTTTTTTTCCACCAGCTGTTTTGAAAGCAATTACGCTACCAACTGTTAAACCAATTTCTTTCGTGTCAGCAAATGTAGACAAGGTAGAAATTTTAGCATCATTTGTTAATGCATCAAATTCAGTCGTTGTCATTGAGGTTGTAGCAAAACGTGTAGCATTTTTTGTAGACCAATTTGTAATTCCTGTATAAACACCTAAAATATTTGTATCATCAGCACCACCAATTGTTGCACCATTACCGACAGTTCCATCTCCTGAATAATAATAGATTAAATCAATCAAAGAAGAACTTGCTGCACTCGTAGCAACTGTATAAACTTGTCCATTCGTTGTAGAAAAGAAACTACCTGTTGTAGCATATTGAGAACCTAATAAAGTTGCAGTATAAGTGGAGATATCACCTGCAGGTTTTGTATACGCATTAATCAAGAAAGACGCGGAATAAGACATGTCTTTTTTGTCTGTCACAGAAATCTTGAATTTTTTGAAATTACTAACATCCGCTAATTTAACTGTGTATTTAACTTCATGTTTTGTATCTGAATCAAATTTTGTAATCGAAGAAACTTGCGTTTCAATGCCATCCACTGTTACATCAAAAATTTTGATAGAAGAAATAGAACCAGCAGCTTCAACATTAGCAACAAAAGTATATGCCGTATCCGTTTCTTTAGCCGTGTAAGAATTTACTCCATTCAAGAAAGTAATGGTTGGTGCTGCAACAGTTGTATCTTTTTTACAACTTGTTAACGTACCCAAAGAAGCAATAACTCCTAATCCAAATAATAGTAATTTTTTCATGTTTTAATTTTTAAAAGTTTGAAAACAAATGTAAAGGTTTATCCTTGGATGAAAATGATTTTAACGTTTTTTTAATCGTACATCTTATCAACAATCGAATATCGAAACTCTTTTATCTCTCATTTCGATTCCCTAAAAGCAAAAAAATCACTAATCTTGTAACTTATATTGAAAATTGATCCATTAGTACATGGTTTTTGCAAGTTTAAACTTTCTATTTTTCTTCTTAGCGATTAATCTAATTCTTTACTATTCCATTAGTAACAAGACTTTTCGTAATGTACTTCTGACGATTATGAGTTTGGTTTTCTACGCTTGGGGAGAACCAATTTGGATTGGATTACTCATATTTTCATCGATTATTGACTACACCCATGGATTATTAATCGAACGTTATCGTGGAACAAAATGGGCTAAAGCTCCATTAATTTCTTGTATAATTATTAATCTTTCCATTCTTGGAACTTTTAAATATGCCGGTTTCATTACAGATAATGTGAATTTTCTGACTGGATTAAACCTAAGTGTTCCTACCTACACACTACCTATCGGAATTTCATTCTATACTTTTCAAACGATTTCCTATGTGTTAGACGTTTACCGTGGGGAAGTGAAAGCACAACGATCCTTAATGAAATTTATGCTTTTTGTGAGTTTGTTTCACCAATTGGTTGCAGGACCCATTGTTCGATATTCCCACATTGCACATGAAATTGACAATCGTAAAATCAGAATCAATGATGTTAGTGCAGGTATTTCTCGTTTTTGTATTGGTTTATTTAAGAAAATCTGCATAGCCAATGTTGCTGGAGAAATGGTAGTAACTTACATGGGTGGTGATCTTTCTACCTTAGCTTTTAGCGAGGCTTGGTTTGGTATCTTAATGTTTACCATTCAAATCTACTTCGACTTTTCTGGTTATTCAGACATGGCTATTGGACTTGGAAGAATGGTTGGTTTCCACTACCATGAAAACTTTAATTACCCGTATACTTCGAAGTCAGCGAGCGACTTCTGGAGACGTTGGCATATTTCACTAGGTACGTTTTTCCGGGATTACATTTACATTCCTTTAGGAGGAAATAAAAAATATTTCTACCGTAACTTAATGGTCGTTTGGATGCTTACGGGCTTATGGCATGGGTCGAGTTGGAACTTTATTCTTTGGGGACTTTTCTGGGGAATATTGATTCTTTTAGAACGTTTATTTTTACAAAAATTCTTTAGCAAATTACCTGCATTTGTAAGTCATATTTATTTATTACTTGCTGCAATGGTAGGATGGGTATTATTCTATTTTGTCGATATGCATTCCGTAGTGAAATATTTATCCATCCTTTTTGGTCAAAGTGGAAACAAATGGAATTCACTTGAATTCAACACGGTATTTATGTCGAACATTTACTGGTTAATTTTAGCTATTATCCTTTGCTTACCTGTCTATCCTTTCACACACTCTCTACTTCGAAAATCATCGATACGTGTACAAGCTTTGGTGCCTTATGTAACCATCGCTTTCGACTTCTTTTTGTTATTTCTTTCTACCGCAATGTTGGTTGGGAAAACGTTTAACCCTTTCTTATACTTTAGATTTTGAACGATTCGCATCACATACACGAAGAATTAGTAGAAGAAAGAAAAGTTTCTTCGATAATACACATTGTACTTTTTTGTATGGTAATATCTGTTGTTGGCATCCTGTTTTTTATGTTACCTCAAGAAAAAATTAGCGATGCAGAAAAAAGAACCTTAGCCCCCTTTCCAATGTTAACTAAAAAATCCTTGTTATCCGGAGATTACATGGATAGCTTAGATTTGTATACAGCCGACCATTTTCCATTTCGCTCTACTTTTATTTCCGTTTCTGATCAATTGAAACTAATAAGAGGTTTTCATTCTAAAGAAGAGTCCTTTTACAACGACGTACAAGCGGTAGATGAAATCCCTACTAAAAAAGGAGCTTCAGCGAAGGATATTCAAGGTTCCGACGAAGCTTTAAAAAACTGCAAAGGACTATTAGTTGCTAATAATCGTGCATTTCAAATTTTCAGCAACGAAGAACCAATGAATAAGGATTTTTCAGATATGATTAATTTGTATGCTAAAAAACTAAAAGGTGTACGAATTTTTGCTGGTGTTGTTCCTACTGCAAGTGATTTCTTTCTTCCTTCCAAATACAGCGAATACATTGGAAAAGAAAAGGAAAACATTACTGCATCCTACAAATTATTTAATAAACACATCCTACCTATCGATATTCACCAAGAATTAGCAAAACACAAAAAGGAATATATTTATTATAAAACTGACCACCACTGGACGGATTTAGGGGCTTATTATGGTTACATGGCTTTTTGTAAAGCGGCAAAAACAACGCCAATTGCCCTTGCTGATATGAAATCAAAACAACTAAAAGGAGATTTCTTAGGTACCCATTTCTTAAAAACAAAAGACCAACGTTTGGAAAGTCATCCAGATTATATTAAATATTGGATTCCTCCGGTGGAAAAATATGCAATGAAATACGATGGTGAGGAAGAAGAAGAAATTAAAGTGTTTAAAACCAAAGATATTTCTAAAAATAAATACCTTGTTTTCCTTGGTGGAGATGAGCCATTAATTCATTTAAAATCAACTAAATGCACCAATGGTAAAACAATATTATTGATTAAAAATTCTTATGGTAATCCATTTGCAGCGTTTTTAACCGCTAACTACGAAAACGTATTGGTCGTAGATTATCGTTATACAGATACAAGCATAAAAGATTTAGTGAAAGAATACGAGGTTAACGACATTTTAATTTTGAATGGGATTTATTCTTCAAACACCCCTAATCACATTGAACGAGAACGTGATATTATTGAATTAAAAGAAGGAACGAAAAACACGTTCAAAAAGAAAAAAAGAAAAAAGAAAGAAGAAGATGAAACACAGCCTTCAGATTCACTGAATATTGTGATGGATTCGACTTCAATTATTGATTAATCCAATTTTATGCGCCAACTAATTGTTGTTCTATATACGTTTATTTTATTTACCTCCTTGATCGGTCGAAGTCAGGAGATTATTGAAGTCGATTCTTTAAAATTTCCATGGTACGCTCCTTCCATCAATTATGTGCAGTTTTACCACAAATCTGCCATCAAACATTTTTACGAATCGTTGAATCAAACGGACAAGATGAAAATTTCCATTATGCACATGGGAGATTCTCATATCCAATCGGAGATTCCAACGGGTGTCGCTAGGCAATTATTACAACAAAAATATGGTGATGGTGGTCGTGGTTTGGTATTTCCCTACTCTGCTGCAAAAACCTATTCTTCAATTCACTATTCCTCCAAACACGAAGGAAATTGGCAGTATGCTAAAACTTTAAAAGTACCGCCAACTATTCCTTTAGGAATAATGGGCATGAGTGTAAAAACAGAAGATTCGACAGGAACGTTAACCTATACATTCAACAATAAATTTCCTTCCAACTACAAAACATTAAAAATTTATTGCAACATTGACTCCTTGAGTTACGACATAAACGTTGAAACGGATGGTATGGTTTATCCGGTAGACATAGATGCGATTCGTTTACCAAGCAATTTACCTTATGTGTTGGTTAATGTTAATTCATTAAGTAATGTCATTACACTAAAATGTGTTAAAACAGCAAAAAGTCAAAAAGAATTTTTGTTTTACGGATTGGAAATAGTTAGTAACGAAGACAGAGGAATTGTTTATCATTCTGCAGGTGTCGGAGGTTCGCGTTTCAAAGGTTTACTTCACATTGAAAAATTCAACAGTCATTTAAAAACTATAAATCCAGACTTGGTGATTTTAGATTTGGGTACAAACGACTTTTTGTACGACGATTCGATTAAAAGTAACCTACGTTCTGAAATTGTAGAAATCATTACGAACATTCGTATTGCAACACCTTTAGCTTCGGTGCTATTATGTACAACCCAAGACTTATATTACAAACAAAAAAACATTGAATCCTGTGAGAAATTTTCCGGGATATTACAAGAAATTGCCAAAGAATTAGATTGTGCTTTGTGGGATTGGTTTTGGATAAGTGGGGGACCTAAAGTATTAAAAAACTGGCAAGCAGAAGGTTTAGCCCGTACCGATTTAATCCACCTTACCAATTCAGGCTACAAAGTAAAAGGAAAATTACTATACGATGGGTTAGAAAACACAATGGCATACATCAAAAAACATCCTAATTATGACAGTCTATTGATTGATGTACAAAAAGTGAAGGAGCGTAAAAAGAAAGAGTTCTATTTACAAGAAATTGCCAAGAAAGACTCGGTTAATTTGATTGCTAAACTCGACACTTTGAAAATTCATACAACCATTGTAAAAGAAGAAAAAATTATTGATATTCCTTCGAAACAAACAGATGTAGTAAATCCTATCGTAACCAAGAAAGATACGATAATCCCTACTATCCCTGTATCACCAAAAGTAACGACTACACAAATTAAGGAAACCTTAGTGACCAATCCAGTGGTTCCTGTTGTAAAGGTTGACTCTCTTCCAATTTCAAAGACAAACCTGGACTCTCTTTCCATTGTTTCCAAAGAAGCACTTTTGGATAGTTTGAATACGGTTGCTGTAGTTGCAGAACAAAAGAAAATGGAGGCGAAACGCACCCACACTATCTCACCGATTAGTGATAAAATAACAGTCCTACATAAGGAAGAAATCATACAAGCTGTACAACCAAAGCCAGCTCAGAAAAACACGCAAAAGAACACAACAAAGCAATATACTATTTCTCAAAAAGCATTAAACGAAACAATTGATACACCTGTAAAAGACACAACAACATTAGTTAAACCTAAACCAGTAAAAGTTGTACCGCCTAAACCAAAATACACCTATTACAAAGTACGTAGTGGAGATAATTTATCAATGATAGCTGACAGACACGGATGTACGGTGGATCAATTAAAAACGTGGAATCGTTTAAGGGGAATAAGTTTGTCTGTTGGTCAGACACTCGTAATAATGAAGAAATAATTAGCAATGGACAATTAGCAATTGTAAAATGTCAATTGTCAACTGTCAATTGTTTCCCTATCAAATAATGTCCTAAATACACCAAAGGTGTTAGCCCTACTGCAATACCTAATTTTGCAATGTATCCTGTTATTCCCATTGTAATAAATTGATCCAACGTTATTTTTCCAGGTAGGTAAAAAGCAATTCCTAATACAATAAAAGTATCAATCAACTGGGAAATAACTGTTGAACCAGTAGCTCTCAACCAAATGTGTTTGTCGCCAGTTTGCTTTTTAAATTGCGCAAATAAAAACACATCGAGTAATTGCGATACGATGAAGGCCACGATACTCCCAACAATTATCCACATACTTTGGCCGAAGACAGCCGTAAATTGTGCATCTTTCACTGGCGAAAAATCTACCGCAGGAATATGCATCCCAAAAAACAAAATAACAAACGCATAACAGATAAGTCCAGCAGTAAGAAAAGTCAGTCTACGCACCCCTTTTTGACCGAAATATTCATTAATTAAATCCGTGGTTACAAAAACAATAGGCCATGGAAGTATACCAAGGCTCAGCGTAAAACCATAAATCTGAATGAGTTTACCACCAATAAGTTCTGCAGTAATTGCATTTGTAATGAAAATACCTGCAAGAAGAAGAAAAATAAAATTACGTTTATTGTGCAGCATAGGAAGTATATTTGTTTTAAATATAAAGATGTTTTCGCACACCTATTCGTTAGGAGTTGTTTTTTACACAATTCCTTATGAAAAAACATAGCTTTCTAAGAATCTTTTCTTATCTTTGCCGACTATTATTAATCACGTAAAACATACATTTATGAATTCTTACGAAACTGTTTTCATCCTAACTCCCGTTTTGTCTGATGATCAGGCAAAGGAAGCAGTGCAAAAATTCGAAAGTGAAATCGCTAATTTAGGCGGTAAACTTAAGCACAGCGAAAAATGGGGC
>CANGOF010000120.1 GCA_947455515.1 Flavobacteriia bacterium | reverse complement strand
CCAACAGAATACCAATTCAAAAAATTAAAAGACCTTAAAGTGTTGAAAATAAGAACAATTACTTCAGTTACCATTATCGGATATAAAACTGCGGATGGGAAATACATCATAAACCCAACGGGAGAAGAGGAAATAGTTCCCCATTCTAAATTATTCGTCTTAGGAACTCCTTCTCAAATCAAACACCTTAACGAACTACTGGGTCTCAAATAAATACATTCTAAATCTTATTTAAATTATTTTTTATGCCTTAAATGATTTAAAAAATCATCTGTTTTAAAAATAGTAAAGCGACTTAATTATGTATCTACAAACACTTTATTTTTAATTTCTTAATAGTATTCCCAGCTAACTTCAATTTGTAATCTTCATTGATATTATTTATAGATCTAAAATCTGTTTATTTTCAATCTGCAATCTTCACTCTCCACTCTGTAATTTTATAATCTGCAATCTATTCCCTATATTTATCCTCTGAATTAAAATGATTTATCAAAAATGCGAATCCTCATAACTGGTTCAAATGGACTCTTAGGACAAAAAATTGTTAAAATTTTATCAAAACGTGGCACTGAATTTTTAGCGACTTCCAATGGAAATAACAGAAATCAAGACTGTCCTTCTGAGTTGTATCGCGAAATGAATATTACAAATCAACAACAAATCGCGGAAGTATTTAGTGAGTACAAACCGACACATGTCATTCATACAGCTGCACTTACAAATGTTGACTACTGCGAATTGAATCTAGAAGAATGTCAAGAAGTGAATGTACTTGCTACCCAAAAATTATGGGAAGAAGCGCAAAAAATAAATGCACATTTTCAATTACTATCCACAGACTTTATCTTTGATGGACAAACAGGTAATTACAAAGAAACGGATGAACCTTCTGCAGTAAGTATATACGGTCAGTCAAAAGCTGACGCAGAACAAATTTTAATCAATTCCGAAAATAAAAATTGGTCAATAGCACGAACCATTATTGTTTACGGTACTGCTAACAACCTTTCAAGAACGAATATCGTACTTTGGTCTATTGATGCCCTCACAAAAGGAGATCCAATGAAAATTATCGACGATCAATTTAGAATGCCAACATGGGCAGATGACCTTGCTTGGGGATGTATTGAAATTTGTCGTAGAAATAAAACAGGAATTTTCCATTTATGTGGACCTGAATTGATGGCAGTAAACGAAATCGTTTTCAGAATTGCCAAACACCTAGGTAAATCAACAGATAATGTTGAAATCATTTCTTCGTCTACCTTAAATCAACCGGCAAAACGACCTCCAAAGACTGGGTTTGATCTTTCTAAATCAAAAGCGGAATTGGGGTATAATCCGAAAACAATCGAGGAAACAATCGATATACTTTTACAAAACAAATAATTATGTCTGAAAATAAAGAAGCGTGGGGTTCACGAGTAGGTTTAATTTTAGCAATGGCAGGAAATGCGGTTGGACTTGGTAATTTTCTTCGTTTTCCAGTGCAAGCAATCCAAAATGGTGGAGGAGCTTTTATAATTCCTTATTTAGTATGTTTTTTACTTTTAGGAATTCCTTTCCTTTTTGTTGAATGGTCTGTAGGTCGATTTGGAGGTAAAACTGGAAATCACTCAACTCCATTTATTCTTCATGCAATGGATAAACGTAAGCTTTGGAAATATATAGGTGTTTTTGGAATCTTTACAAACCTTGCCGTTGCAGCATATTACTGTTATCTTGAATCATGGACACTTTCGTACGTATGGCACTCCGTTGCAGGGACATTTGGTGGACAAACTCAAGAACAAGTAGCTTCCTTTTTTGGAAATTATGTTGGACTATCTTCATGGGAACCAATTATATTTTGGGTAATTTGTCTTTTCCTTAATACTTGGATTTTGTCTAAAGGTTTAAGTGGAGGTGTTGAAAAAGCAGCTAAAATTGGAATGCCTTTACTATTGATTTTTGGAGCTTTTTTAGCTTACAAAGCTATAACTATTCAAGCTGGTCACCATGGCGCTATCTTTGATGGAACAGAAGGATTAAATTTCTTATGGACCCCTCAATTTGATACCATTTGGGAACCCAAAGTTTGGTTAGCCGCTGCTGGTCAAATATTTTTCACGCTTTCTATTGGGATGGGTTCAATTCAATGTTACGCTTCTTATGTTAAGAAAAATGACGATATTGCATTGAATGCAATGTCTGCAGGATGGATGAATGGTTTCGTTGAAGTAGTGCTTGGTTCTGCAATTCTTATTCCTATTGCTGTTGGTTACTTAGGTATCGACAAAGTTGTAGAAATGACAAAAAATGGTGGTTTAGGATTAGGTTTCCAAACGTTACCTTACCTTTTTGAGCAATGGGGTGGATTTATAGGTGTTTTCGCTGGTGTAGCTTGGTTTGGTCTTTTATTTTTTGCTGGAATTACCTCTTCGCTTGCAATGGGAACACCTGTGATGGGGTTCTTGGAAGACGAATTTGGTTGGAAATCCAAAAATGCTGCTTGGATGTTTGGTTTACTGATCTTATTGTTAGGACTTCCAACCGTAATATTCTTTAATTATGGAGTATTTGATGAATTTGATTATTGGGCAGGAACAGTATCGTTAGTAACTTTTGCTTTTGTTGAAATTATATTATTTGCTTGGATATTTGGAATGAAAAAAGGTTGGGGAGAAATTATTGAGGGTTCTGACATTAAAGTTCCAACAATCTTTAAGTTTATAATCAAATATATCACACCGATTCTTCTCGGTTGGGTTTTCTTTGCTAGTTTACCAGGTGTATATGACAATTTAATTCATAAAGATACAAAAGCTAAAATTGAAGTCTTGGAGAATCCAACGATTCTAAAGAAAAAATACTATGGTCATTTAGCTGATTTAAATGGTTTTGACCAAACAATTATTGACAACCCTATGGTTGATACCTTAAAAATATTGAGTCCAAAAACATTATCGTCAATCACTGAATATCAAAGTTTAAAAGCTGAATACACTAAAATTACTGCCCCATCTTTTGATAAACAACATGAAATTAATGAACTAAATAAAACAATGTTTTTCAAAAATATTAGCCGTGGATTTTTACTTTTTCTTTGGTTATTAATAGCATTTTTTGTCCATAAAGCATATAGAAATCGAATTAAAAAAGGATTAGAATAATTATGAGTACTTCTGCACTTATTACTATGGTTGTTACCGAAGTAGCAATTACTATTATTACTGTTTATTTTTTCTGGAAAGTGTTAAAAACACCTCCAAAATCAGAGCCTGATTCGTTTACTAATAATGACGATGTAGTTAGATAATTCATCTAATGGAAAAAATTGAATTTTCTCGACGATCGCGAAGTGCAATAATCCTCTTCGTAATTCTCTTGATTGTTTTCGCAATCATCCCACGTATTGTTATTTATTACACTCCTGAAAAACCACTTAAATTTTCATGGAAAGAAAAAGAAATTATTAAAAATTTCAAACCGGTTCTTTACGAAAGAAAATATAAAAAATATGCAAAAAAAGAATTTAGAATCCCATCCAAAAAATTTGACCCAAATTCATATACAACTGCTGATTGGATAAAGCTAGGCTTATCTCAAAAACAGGCTGAAGCTGTCCTTAAATTTGGTAAATATGGATTTAAATCTAAAGAGGATTTAAAAAGAGTATTTGTCATTCCAAAAGAATTAATGGATAAAATGATCGATTCAACATACTATCCTGAAAAAACGAAATATTTCCAAGTGAATGAGTCGTTGAAAGAAAAGAAAGTTGAAATTATCAATCTAAACCTTGCTTCGGAAGAAGAATTACTTAAAATTAAAGGAATAGGACCTTTTTTTGCTAAAAACATTATTAAAAGAAGAGAACAACTTGGAGGATTCATTAATGATAATCAACTTACAGAGGTCTGGAAAATGACTCCAGAAAAAATCGAAGAACTTAAACCATATTTACTAATTGACGCTCAACTAGTCAAAAAACTGAACATAAATACTGCAACTGCTGAAGAGTTTAAAAAACATCCTTATTTTTCCTGGAACATAGTAAATGCGATTGTAAAGTTAAGAACCCAGCACGGACCTTTTAAATCAATTAATGACCTTAAAATGTCAGTTGTATTGACAGAAGAATTATTTTTGAAAATAAAACCATACCTAACACTATGATTGAAGAAAAAATTAAATCCGTAATTCGTGACGTACCTAACTTTCCAAAAGAAGGAATTATCTTTAAAGATATAAGTACGATCATGATGAATCCTACGCTTTCTGCTGAAATTTTAGATCACTTAGTAGAGCTTTACAAGGACAAAGGTTTAACAAAAATAGCAGGAATCGAGAGTAGAGGTTTTTTATTTGGTTACCCACTAGCAATTCGCTTAGGACTCCCATTTGTACTTATCCGTAAAAAAGGAAAACTTCCTTATGAGAAATTATCTTATAGTTACGACCTTGAATACGGTAGTGCAACTATTGAAATTCACACAGATGCGATTGTTGAAGGTGACAGAGTTTTAATTCATGATGACTTACTTGCTACAGGCGGATCCGCATCTGCTGCTGCTGAATTAATTCAACAATGTGGAGGAACAGTGGAAGCCTTTAATTTTTTAGTTTCCTTAGATTTTTTAAATGGAACAGAAAAATTGAAAAACTACACAAATAATATTAGTAATTTAGCAACATATTAAAAACTTAAAATAGTGATTTTAAATTTTTTAAAATTCATATTTTATAACTCATAACTCATAATTTTTTTGAATATGGACTTTGAAATGAATGAAAACCAACTAATGATCGCCCAAATGGTGCGCGACTTCGCTGAAAAAGAAATCCGTCCACATTTTATGGAATGGGATGAATCACAAGAATTTCCTGTACATGTTTTCAAGAAATTAGGAGAACTTGGTTTAATGGGTGTGTTTATTCCAGAAGAGTATGGAGGTTCTGGATTTAGTTACTTTGAATATATTACCGTTGTTTCTGAAATTGCTAAGGTATGCGGCTCCATAGGACTTTCTGTTGCAGCACATAATTCACTATGTACTGGCCATATCTATTACCATGGTTCAGAAGCGCAAAAGAAAAAATATTTGCCGAAATTAGCTTCTGCTGAATGGATTGGTGCTTGGGGACTTACAGAAACAGGTACAGGTTCTGATGCTGGTGGCATGAACACTACTGCAGTTTTAGATGGTGACCACTGGGTGCTAAATGGCTCTAAAAACTTTATTACACACGGTAAATCAGGAGACGTAGCAGTTGTAATTGCTCGTACAGGAGAAAAAGGAGCTTCGGATGGTACCTCTGCATTTATTATCGAAAAAGGTACTCCTGGTTTTAGTGCTGGTAAAAAAGAAAATAAAATGGGTATGCGCGCTTCTGAAACCTGTGAATTAATCTTTACGGATTGTCGTATCCCAAAAGAAAATTTAATAGGGGTTGTTGGAGAAGGATTTAAACAAGCAATGCAAATCTTAGATGGTGGTAGAATTTCAATCGGAGCTCTTTCGTTAGGAATTGCAAAAGGGGCTTATGAAGCTGCTTTAAAATATTCCAAAGAAAGAGAGCAGTTTGGTCAACCAATTTCTAAATTTCAATCGATTGCGTTTAAATTAGCAGACATGGCTACTGAAATTGAAGCTGCTGAATTGCTATTGTATCAGGCTGCATACTTAAAAAACAACAAGAAAAAATTAACGAAAGAGTCTGCTATAGCTAAATATTACGCTTCCGAAGTTGCTGTCAGAACAGCAAACGAGGCAGTACAAATTTTTGGTGGTTATGGGTATACGAAAGATTTCCCAGTAGAGAAATTTTATAGAGACGCTAAGCTTTGTACAATCGGAGAAGGAACCTCTGAAATACAAAAATTAGTTATTTCTAGAGAAATTTTAAAATAATACTTGCAAGTTCAATATAAAATACTAAATTTGTACCCTATTTCAGAATTTAATAAACAAAGATATGTTAATAATCCCAGTTAAAGAAGGCGAAAACATCGAAAGAGCGCTTAAAAAGTACAAGAAGAAATTCGATAAAACGAAAGTAATGCTTGAGTTGAGAACACGTAAAGAGTTCGTTAAACCTTCTGTGATTAACAGACAAAGCAATATTAAGGCTGCATACAAAACTAAAATGCAATCGTTAGAAATGTAAAACTTTTTTTAAAAGTTTACGTAAAGGGAGTCTATGACTCCCTTTTTTGTTTTAAAAGAATTCGAAAATTATCTAACCTCAGAAAAAAGATTTTCTGAGCATACGGTCACTTCTTACAAAAATGATTTGACTCAATTTATGGAGTTTTCTGTTGTTGCAAATCAGGAAGAACTAAAAGAAGTGAATTACCAGGTGATTAGATCGTGGATAGTTCATTTGATAGATAAGGAGATTAGTAATCGTTCCGTAAATAGAAAATTGTCAACTCTTCGAACTTTTTATCGTTGGTTACAAAAGCAAGGGTTTGTAGATAATAATCCCATGATTAAAATCAAAGGGCCGAAATCGGAAAAGCGTCTTCCGACATTTTTGAAAAATTCAGAGTTAGAAATCGATACAATAACAAATTTATTTAGCGATGACTTTGATGGTGTTCGGGATCATTTAATGATTGAGATGTTTTATCAGACGGGAATTCGTCTAAGTGAATTGATTTCGCTTAAAGAAAACAATGTGACTAGCAGTTTTATAAAAGTACTCGGTAAAAGAAACAAAGAAAGAATTATCCCAATAACCAATGAGCTTTATACTTTATCACAATCCTTTCGATTACTAAAGTTAGGGGCTGACATTGATTCCATGAATTTATTCACTTTAATTAATGGCGAAAATCTCTATCCAAAACTTGTTTACAGAAAAATAAATTATTATCTTGGTCTTGTAACAAGCTTAGATAAAAAGAGTCCTCATGTGTTAAGACATACTTTTGCTACGCATATGCTAAACAATGGGGCGGGATTAGAAACGCTAAAAGATATATTAGGACACGCAAGTCTTTCAGCAACTCAAATCTATACGCATAGCTCGTTTACGCAATTAAATACGATTTATTCACAAGCCCATCCACGTGGGCATAAAAAGTAAAGCCATGAATATTAAAGTACACGCAGTTCACTTTTCGGTTGATCAAAAATTAGTAGACTACATAGAAGAAAAAGTGGGGAAATTAAATTTATTTAATGATCATATAGTTTCAGGTGAAGTTTTTCTAAGATTAGAAAATACCACAGACGTAGAAAATAAAATTGGAGAGGTTAAAATTTTACTACCTGGAAAAGAATTATTTGCTAAAAAACAATCTAAATCTTTTGAAGAAGCGATTGATTTAGCCGTAGAAGCTGTTAGAAAACAAGTTTTGAAGGAAAAAGAAAAGGCTTTGTAAGTCATTGAAAATAAAGTTTAAAAGTCAAATTTTAAAGGAGAGAGCAATACTCTCCTTTATTTTTTCAAAAAAAAATGTTTAAAAAGTTTGCATAGAGAAAAATCCTTTCTATATTTGCAAACCCAAACGGGAAAACACAAGACGTTCTTTTAAATTATTATTACCAAATTCAATGTGCCGGTGTAGCTCAGTTGGCTAGAGCAGCTGATTTGTAATCAGCAGGTCGGGGGTTCGAGTCCCTCCACCGGCTCCATTTTGGGGGTATCGCATAGTGGCTATTGCAGCAGACTGTAAATCTGTCACCTCACGGTATCGT
>CANGOF010000119.1 GCA_947455515.1 Flavobacteriia bacterium | reverse complement strand
TTTTGAATAAAATTAACATAATCTATAGTTTTTCCAGAATTTGTTTGTTCTGCAAAATATGTTAATTCATAACGATCCTGTATTGTTTGTAAATATTCAAAATTAGGAATGTTCTTAATAATCGAATCGTAATAAAAACTTTTATTTATCCATAAAGCCTTTGCTAATAATATGGAATCACGTTTATGGATCGCATTGTTATTTTTTGAATACCATGGAAATTTGAGCGTAAATTCCTCATATCCTAATTGCGTATTTTGTTGTTCTACTTGTTCATAGAAAATGGAGACAATATTGGTTCTTAGAATAAGGATTGACTCGTAATTAACGCCATAAACAGAATACTTTAATGAGTCTTTAGATGTTTGACTAAAATAATTTTTTTCAGCTAAAACAATATAATGATATGCAGAATCTATATTATGAAAAGGATTATCTTTTCTATAATAGATAGTAGCCAAACCAAATGAGGAAGGTACAATGTGTTTTTTTAATTCATGATCAAAACATTTTTTAGCATCGAAATAGTTCATTTCTTTTAAACTAATAAATGCACGATCTATTTTATTAGCTGTACCAATAAAAGATATAAATAAAATAAATAAGGATGTTAAAAATCTATTTTGCATATAATGAAAAAAGTATATTCTACTTAAAGAATATACTAAATAAATGTCTTACAATAATACAAAAAAAAAGCCCTTATATAGGGCTTTTTTTATCAACAAAATCTTATTTAATATGTTTTCCGTATCTAGATTTGAATTTATCGATACGACCTGCTGTATCCACAAATTTAACAACTCCTGTAAAGAATGGGTGTGATTTATGAGAGATATCCAATTTTACTAATGGGTATTCATTTCCATCTTCCCATTTGATGGTTTCAGTAGCAGAAGCAGATGAATGACATAAAAATGAATACTCATTCGTCATGTCTTTAAACACTACTAATCTATAATCTTCTGGGTGAATTCCTGCTTTCATATTTATTTATTATTTAATTCAATATACTTATTGGAGTGCAAACTTACAAAAAAAAAAGAAACTCCGTTAATTATCTTTTATATTTATTTATTTTTTTTTATTTAAGTCAATCAATAATGGAGTTGCAATGCAAATTGATGAATACGTTCCAATAACTACACCAATTAACATAGCAAATAAGAACCCTTTAATTGCAGGACCTCCAAATAGGAACATAATTAGTATTACCAAGAATAAAATCATAGAAGTATTAAATGTTCGGCTTAACGTTGTATTTAAAGATTTATTAATTACATCTTCTCTGTTTTCGCCTTCTTTTTTCGCTTTTAAATTTTCACGAATACGGTCAAAAACTATCACTGTATCATTCATTGAGTAACTCATTACGGTAAGGATTGCTGCAATAAATGCTTGATTTACATCTAAACTAAATGGTAAGTAACCATGTAATAAAGAGAATACTGAAACAACGAAGAATGCATCATGAGCTAAACCAATGATTGCCCCCATTGAATATTGCCAATTCTCAAAACGTAAACGTATGTAAGCGAAAATTACGATTAAAGAAATCAATATTGCGATAGCTGAAGATGTCCAAAGTTCATTTGAAATGGATGCAGAAACACTTCTTTGTTCTTTTATTTCAAATTTCCCTAATTTATCCTTACAAGCTGTCAAGCCTTCAACTAACTTACCAGTAACCTCTTTATTCGCGTTATCATTTGTTAATTTGTAGTTTGTATTAATTTCAACATAATAATCACTTGATTTAGTTTTTAAATCAATAGAGGAAACTTCACCATTTTCGACAAATACCTTTTCTAAGTTTTTACGGATTAATTCGATATCTGCACGTTGTTCAAATTTAACAGAATACGTTCTACCTCCCGTAAATTCTACACTTTGTTTTAACCCTCTGGTAAATAACGAGCCAATTCCTAATAATGTAACAGTAATAGAGAAAATATAATAGTATTTTCTTTTACCAACCCAATTAATATTGAAGTTTTGAAATGCATTTTTTAAGAAGTTAGTACTAAAAGAAATAGATTTTCCTTTTTCTAACATGTAGGTAATAACTAATCTTGAAATAACAATGGCAGTAAATAAAGATGTGAAAATACCAATAATCAAGGTTGTAGCGAATGACTCCATTTCACCTTTACCGAATACTTTCAATATTACACCTACTAATAGGTGTGTAACGTTAGCATCAATAATAGATGGAAGTGCTTTTTTGAAACCAATATTAATTGCTTCTGTATTTCCTACACCTGCTTTTATTTCTTCTCGAATACGTTCGAAAATCAAGATGTTTGCATCGACAGCGGTACCAATTGTTAAAACGATACCGGCAATACCAGCTAAAGTTAATACAGCCCCAAAAGATGCTAAACAACCTAAGATAAACACTACGTTTACTGCTAATGCGATATTTGCTACCATACCACCTTTTCCATAATACATCCACATGTAAATCAATACTGCTAAGAATGCAAAGGCAAATGAAATTAGACCTGCTTGAGAATTTTCAGAACCAATTGACGGTCCAACTTTTGTTAATTCTTTAATAACACAAGGTGTTGGTAAAGCCCCACCATTTAACAAACCAGCTAAGTCCTCAGCATCTTGTATTGAAAAGCTACCCGAAATTTGTGTATTGCCTTGTGTAATAGCTTCGTTAACACGAGGAGCTGAATAAACAACAGAGTCCATTGTGATAGCTACGCAACGACCAACATTATTTTGGGTCATTTGAGCCCATTTCTCACCACCTTCTACTGTCATTCTTAAATCAACGGTAACAGCACCTGATGCTTGATCCAATCCTTTGTTAGCATTGCTTACATCTTTACCTCCTACTAATGCTTTTCCTCCTTCTGGTACTTTAACTGCATATAATACATATTTCTCTTCTTTTGTATTTCCGTATTTTTCAGGTTTAGCAGACCACATAAATGCCATATCTATAGGAAATACAGATTTGATATCATTTCGTCGTAAAATTCGATCAACTTTTTCTTTATCTTCAACTTTACATGTTCCTATTACAGCACCTTCACCACTAGATAAATAATTTTCTAAACTATTTTCTTTTGAGCCAAATGTTAATGGTTGAGCGGATGTTTTCTTTACAGAATCTTTTTTAGCCAAAACAGTTGAATCTTGTATTGTAGTATCTACAGGTTCAATAACAATTTCTTTTTGAGTAGAAAGAACATTTGCTTGAGTTAAGAAAGATTGAATTTGATTTTTTTCATAAGTTTCGTAAAATTGAAGATTCGCAGTAGATTGTAATTTCTTAGCAACAGTTGTTTCATCTTGAACTCCTGGAAGTTCTATGTAAATTCGATTTGTTCTAGAATCTTTTGTAATGTTAGGTTGAGCAACACCGAATTGGTTGATACGTTTTGTCATAATTTGCTCAACACCATCAATTGAAGAAGTAATTTTATTTCTTAAATAAGAAATAACTTCAGAATTGGATGTGTTTTTGTCTAACTCCTCGATTTCTGTAATTGCTAATTCTCTAACAATTAACGCATCATTACCATTGAATCTTTTAAATTCGGAAGAAAATAATGTTATGAAATCCCCACCTTTTGACATATGCATTTTTAATGCTGATTCGTAAGGTTTTTTAAATCTTAAATCTCTAGGATTACGAGCCAAACTTTTTACTAATTCAGGTACTGAAACTTCTAAAGTAACACTCATACCTCCTACTAAATCTAATCCAAATGCTAATGATTTATTTTTAACATCTTGAAAATTAGAACCTAAAACTGGATAAACTTTGTCGTCTGCTTTTTCTTTTAATATTAAATTTATATAAGCTGCTTTTGCTAATTCAAAACTTTCTGGTTCTGAAAAATTAATGGTAGTACCATTAGGTAATACAGCTTCACCGTTATTCTTTTTTGCTTCGGTTTGTAATTCAGAAACTCTCAATTCAGCTTCTTTTTCAGCTTTTTCTTCTACAGAACTTGAAACCCAAGTAAATGACAATTGGTAAACACATACGGCAGACAAAACTATTGTCAAAAACCAAAAAAATCCTTTGTTACGCATATTCGTAAATTCGTTATGAAATAATTATTTGGAGACAAATATAGAATTTAGATTTGTCAATATCAATGAATGTTGAAAAAAGGTTAAGGTTAATTATATGATTTTGATTAATTCTGCCCAAAATTAGTTAAAGTATAATACCACTCCTCCCCTTTTTTAACTTGTAAAGTATCAAAATTTTTGATTTTTAAATTTTTGTAATATTTAGAAATCAATCCTAAGTTTTTAGCATAAATTTCAGTTTGTTTTTTATAATCTACTAATGTATAATAGTTATTTTGAAGAACAGTTATCGTTGAATCAAATTGAAAATCAACTAATTTGGTCGGTTTATGTATTTGTTGGTATTTGTAATTTTCATTAGTTCCTGTTGTATTTACTAAAGGATTCCAAGATTGGTTTAATAGAATCGGAAATGTTAAATAGATTAATCTTTGATTTTCATCTACTATTTCTGCATTTTTGCCATTTAGGATTATAGTCCAAACATCTTTTATTTGCCATAGGCCTTTAATTTTATCCCAAGTATACCTTAAATATTTATTAGAGATTCTACCTTGATTATCGATTAATGTATCACCAATAATTGTTTTCATCTTAAATTTTAAAGTATCATGGATATCCACTTCATCATCATGGGTAATATGAATTACAACATATTCTATAAATCTACCTTCTTTTATTCCTGAATATTTAAATTCTTCAATATAATCTTGCTGTTTAAAATCATTTACTGTTTTTTTACAGGAAATCAATCCAAGGAGAATAAGAAAAAAGAAGATTAGTTTCATTTTTTTTGTGATTTACCTTTTGTTTGGGTTGACTTTTGTTTTATTAAATATTTTCTGGATTCATCCATTTGTAAATTCTGTAAATATTTAAGAGTAGAGATACTATCAAGTCTAGTTCCGTATTTAAAATAAACTTTGGATGTTACATTATTTCCAATGCTATCATATGCGTAGCACCATCCATTTTTATCTCCATGTACATAAAAATCTCTAATCTCTAAATACCCATATGGATTATAGGTTAATTCTTCACCTTCTTTAATTCCATTTTGATAATTGGATTCTCTCCAAGTTTTTCCATTGTCAAAATATTCTACTTGTTTACCATTTAATTTGCCATTTAAATAGTATTGTTTTTGTGACACTTGATTTTTTTTGGTAATGGAATTTCCTAATGGATAAAAAACAAGTCTTTCTCCATTTAATATACCATTTGTATAGTTTTCAATGATACTGATTTTACCGCTTGGACTATATATATTCCATGTACTATCCTTTAATTGGTTTATAAATTTTCCTTGAGCGAGTATTTCTTCATTCTCATGAAACATTATTGTATAGGTAGTGTTGGGATTAATATAAGTGACTTGTGCTTTTTTTTTTCCAGTAGTAAAATAATAGATAAATGTACCTATTGGCTTATCGTCTTTAAATTGACCGGTATAATCTGTCGCGTTACTATTAGGAAATTTTTTAACCCAATACCCTTGTTTTCGACCCTCCTGGTCTTTCGAATTTTGTGCTAAAAGAATAAAATTAACACTTATAAATACAAATAAAAATAATGTTTTCATAAAGTAAGTTTTAATGCAAATTCATGTAAATTAGTTATTTCAATATCCGCTTTTTCGGTTACAATTTCTTTACTTTTAAACAATACAGTTTTCATTCCTAAACGTTTACCAAATAAAATATCGGAATTGGTATCTCCAACCATTATCGATTTTGAAAAATCAATTTCCGGAAATAATTCTTTCGCTTCTAAAGCCATATGAGGTAACGGTTTTCGTCTATCGTTTATTGCTCCTTTAAGGTTTGTTGCTGATAAAATTTTTGAAATTTTTCCTTGATATGAATTAATTTGTTCTAACATAAATGAATGAACTTCATTTAATTCTTCCGTTGCCATCAAGCCTTTACCTACCCCCTGTTGGTTAGTAACTATTATTATGTTTTTAAATATTGATGAAAATATTTTGATTGCATCCAAGCATTGATTTGTAAAATGAAAATCTTTTGGATTCGTTATGTAACCTGAAAAATCACGTTCGTTTATTACGCCGTCTCTATCTAAAAAAAGTGTCCAAGTAGAATCTAATTCCTTTAACCACATTTACACTTCTTTTTCAATTAAATAAACATTTCTTGTAGATGAATTTCTACCAACTAATTCTGCTAAAAATCCCGCTAAAAAAAATTGGACACCTAATATCATACAGACAAGGGTGAGGAAAAATTCAGTACGTTCTACTAAATGTTTTGCCGTTTTGTGTAAAAAAAGTTTGTCAAAAATTAAATAAAAAGAAAATGCAAATCCAATAATAAATAAAAGCATTCCAATTGCTCCAAATAAATGCATAGGTTTTTTACCAAATCTACCCATAAATACTACTGAAAGTAAATCTAAAGGTCCATTTACAAATCGATTCAACCCAAATTTAGTAACACCATATTTTCTTGCTTGATGCTCAACTACTTTTTCACCAATTTTATTGAATCCAGCAAATTTTGCTAAAGGTGGTATATATCGATGCATATCTCCATAAACCTCAATACTTTTTACTACTTCGTTTTTGTATGCCTTTAAACCACAATTAAAGTCATGTAAATAAATACCAGTTAATTTTCTTGCAGCCCAATTATATATTTTAGTTGGTAAAGTTTTAGATATCGGATCATGTCGTCTTTTTTTCCATCCAGAAACTAAATCAAAATCATTTTCAACAATCATTCGGTATAATTCTGGGATTTCATCAGGACTATCTTGTAAATCGGCATCCATTGTGATTACAACCTTTCCCATACAAGTTTCAAAACCTTTTTGTAAAGCTGCAGATTTGCCATAATTTCGTTGAAATTTTATCCCTTTAACATTTGGGTCTAACTTTGACAATTCTTCAATAATTAACCAAGATTTATCTTTACTTCCATCGTCTATGAATATTACTTCATAGGAGAAATTATTGTTTAGAACAATGTTTTGTATCCATGCATGAAGTTCATGTAAAGATTCTTCTTCATTAAACAAAGGAATAACGATTGATATATCAATTTTATAGTCCAATATGGATGGTTTTAGTTTGTAATACAAATATACATCTGTTCACTTTAAATGCACTAAGATTATAAATAAAAAATTGCAGCAATAATAAACAACAATATTATTACCAAATACTGCCAAACGTCTACAAAAAACGGCTTGATTTTTTTTATTAATTCAGTAATCTCTTTCATTTGATAGAAAATTTCTTTGTAAAAATATAAAACAAAATGACTTAATTATTTAATTTATTGATTTTTGACTTATAATAAAAAAGTATTCAACTTAAATTCAATAAGCATTAAAGCGTTGTAAATCAGTTTTTTATTTTTAATGCTGTTAAAAATAAAATCTTTTTAATAATAAAAAGTAAATTATTTCATGCTATATGATACAACCTACCTACTTTATTCGTAATATTGTACTATGAGTAAAGGTACAGTAAAATTCTTTAACGAGACCAAAGGTTTTGGTTTCATTAGAGAGGAAGATTCGAACAAAGAGTATTTTGTTCACGTTTCAGGATTGGTTGATGAAATCAGAGAAAATGACGAGGTAACATTCGAACTTCAAGAAGGAAAAAAAGGTT
>CANGOF010000118.1 GCA_947455515.1 Flavobacteriia bacterium | reverse complement strand
TCTTTTATATCGTTAACGGACTCAAAACTTACTTTTTCTACGAACCAGGGAGAAGTTAAACCTAATCCAATCTCAAATATTTCAGCACTATTATTCATAGTACAAAGTTCGAAAAATATTAATTACCCACACTTATTCATATAGAGCCTTAAATTTTATCATCTTACAAGATGGTGAATATGTCAGTGAACCGATTTCCTTTATTCTACGAGAAAAACTATTAATTACTCAGCGCGAAAAAACGCATCGAACCTTTGAAGAAACCTATAAAAAATTAAAGATTTCTAAACCAGAAGATGGGGACGATATCTTTTTATCACTTTTAGAGACACGCATTGATTTCGATGCAGATTTAATAGAAAGTATTACAGAAAAAATATCTAAAATAAGTAAGGAACTCATAAAAGATGAAGAATTGGATAAAGATTTATTATTATCCATTACTTCACTTCAAGAAACAACTATTACAATTCGAGAGAATATTGTGGAAAAGCAGCGTATTATTTCTGCATTAATGAAGAGTAAAATTTTCCCTAAGGAAGATTATGAAAAGATGCGTATCATGTTTAAAGATGTTAGTTCATTACTCGACCATTCTTCCTTTAACTTTGAGCGACTTGAGTTTTTACAAAATACATTCTTAGGTTTATTGGATATGGAGCAGAATAGGGTCATAAAAATTTTTACTGTCGTTACTGTTATTTTTATGCCGCCAACACTAATTGCTAGTATGTATGGGATGAATTTTCATTTCATGCCCGAGCTATCACAAAAATGGGGCTATCCATTTGCAGTTTTATTAATGATATTATCTTCAGTAATAACTTTGTTATTTTTCAAAAAGAAAAAATGGTTGTAGTATATTTATAAAAAATTAAAATGATGAAACAGATGAAAACACTTTTAGTTCTAGCAATACTAGCATTATTTACTAGCGTTAGTGCACAAACCATTTACGATTATAAAGTAAATGATATTGAAGGGAAAGTATTTGACATGGCCACTCTGAAAGGTAAAAAAGTATTGATTGTGAATACTGCTTCTAAATGTGATAATTTAGGCTTACAGATTTGTATATAATGAGAAAAGTCAAATCCTTGTAATTGATTCAGGATTATTTCATAATATTGTATCATAATAAGAATGAATTAAATAAATATGAAAAATAAATTAATTATTACCGGAACACTTGGGTGTTTATTAAGTTTAGGTGCATGTTCTGGTCCTAAAAAGTTAGAAAAAACTACTGGAGCAATTGAAATATCCGTGCCTTTTTCTGAGAAGAAATATAGATCTGACAAAGACTTTATAAGAGCAACACAATCTGGAAAAAGTCCTGATTTAGCTACTTCTAAAAAGATTGCTTTGCAAAATGCAAAAGCGGAATTAGCATCGAGTATAAAAACCTTAGTAAAACGAGTAACAGATCAATATACGAATCAGCGTACTGTTGGTGATAAACAAGAATTTGAAAATAAATTTGAAGAACTATCAAGAGAAGTTGTTGACCAAAATCTAACGAATATTCACATTATGGACGAAAAGATTTTTAAAGAACTAGACGGAAGATATTCTTATTTTGTGGTAATTGAAGTAAATAAAGAAAGTTTATTGAATGGATATATTGCTAAAATATCTAAAAATGAAAAATTGCAATTAGATTACGATAAAAAGAAATTTGAAGAAGTTTTTAATGCTGAAATGGAAAAGATGGCAAATGAATAGTAAACTAATATTTTTCTTATTTCTTTTTTTATCCTCTTATTCATTTTCTGAAAAAACTCAAAGAGTTCAGTCAGTGAAAGGCGAAGCTATCATTATTGGGGATGTTAGTCCTAATAAAGCTAAGATTATGGCTTTGAATGATGCAAAAATAAATGCGTTGAAAACTGCTGGAATTGCTGAAAACATAAAGTCTTATCAACTATTATTTACAAGTCAGCAAAACAATGATTACTCTCAATTTTTTAATTCAGATATTCAAACAGAAATTCAAGGAGGCGTTAAAGATTACTCCATAATTAGTGAACGAATATATTGTAAAAATGAGTTTGAAATTATCTATGAAATAATAATTGATGCAACAGTTATAAAATACGATACCAAATCAGATGTTGGTTTTGATTTATACGTTGATGGTGTTAAGCCAGCCTATTCTAATGATGATAAATTAACTTTTTCAATCAAAGGGACACAAGAAGGATATATTACAATTTTTAATATAACGGATACTGACGCAAGTTTATTGTTTCCAAATCCATACGAAAAGAATCAAAAAATAAATACAGCTGCTACAATCAATTTTCCAACTGTTAAAATAGATTATACACTTCATACGGAGATGAAAGTAAGTGAAACGAATCGATTAATAATTATCTATACAAAATCGCCTTTACAGTTCATTAAGATGGATAAAAATCAAGTTACGACCCAAGAACAAATATTCAGTTGGATTTATAGTATTCCACCAGACCAACGAAAAGTAGAGTATAAAACATTGATTATAAATAAGTGAAATTATGTATGATTATTTTGATTGCCCAGAATGTAGTTGTGAAATGCAATTTGATTCTATAGATGAGAAAGGTACTTATTATGTCTGTACTAATTGTGGACATCAATATTGTGATGATTCAGCTAGATTAGAAGACGAAGATTTAGAGGAAGAAGAATTTTAAACAATAAACTATATTATAATGCCTAGACCAAATAATCCAAAACATAAATCAATAATAGTGGTTGATGATTATGCAACACGAGATGGAAAATACGCAAACAATACCGATGCGGTATCACTTTCTATTGGTTTAGCACAATGGGATAATGATGAGAATGAAATATCTGGAAAAGTATTTAGACGAAAGAATGGTACTTGGATAAGAAGTAGTGAAGAATTACCATTACATAGGATTCTTGATTTAAGTATTTTAACAATATCGTCTTTCATTATTAGTGATACAAATAATGAGTCTAACAAAGCTTCAGAATCTTTAAATGAAGAAATAATTAACCAAGATAACATTCATTTTATTCAAGAACAATTGATTTCAGACAATGTAAACTTATTACCAAGAATTAAAGAATTAGGCCGTTTAATTGAACTTTTTAATAATCAAGAATGAAACAAATTATTTTGACACTAATCTTTTTTGTTATTGGTTTCTTTTCATTAGCCCAAAATGAAACTGCAGAAGATAAAATAAAAAAATTAATTATTGAAGATTTCAATAAATGGCTAATAAAATCCCAATTTGAAACTCAAAAAAAATATGAGGAAAGAATTAATATAAAATCTCAAAAAGTTTTAGACTCAATTTCAAAAGTAGAGTATATTCAATATTGCCAAAATTCTAGACCACACATAAATTTTCTTAATTATGATGCTGAAAATAAATTAGTTCCAATCATCCTCACTCGACATGTAAACAGTTGGTCAACTGAAGAAGATTTGGGTTATGTTGATACTATTTATTTAAAAATAAAAGAAGAATTAGCGCCATTTGTAATGAAAAATATTTCAAATGATTTAATAAATATATCTGAATATAAATTAATAAATAATCAGTGTAAAGTTTCAAAAGCTTTTTTCTTTTTTACAGGAATAGATAGAATTGAAGCAATAGATATAATTGACAATAAAATTGTTAAAAAACGAAATTGGAGTTATAATTTGGAACAACTTAAAAACATATCTGAATTAACAGATAAGGAAATAAAGAAGTTTCTAGAAAATAGACTTCTTTATTTTGATCGAGGATCTTCTATTCATAGTAGTTATGATTTTTATTACTTCTACGATGAAAAGGTTGATGATTTCTCCACTAAAAATGAAGCGTTGGTAAAATCAAATTTCAACATTAATATAGAAGATTTGAAAATCAATTTACCTCAAAATCAATCTAATCAAAAAATTAATTTTGAAAAGTCTACAAACGAACCAGAGCTAGCTATTAGTTTAATGAGCAAAAACAGACTTAATAACGACAATACAATTGCCGTTATTATTGGTAATTCACATTATGAAAAAACAAAAAAAGTAACATTTGCAATTAACGACGTTAGAACCATCAAGGAGTATTTAATAAATATACTTGGTTATAAAGAAGGAAATATATTACACGAAGAAGATTTAAAGAAATCAGGATTCGAACTGCTCTTTGGGACAGGCGAAAATCCTCAAGCAAAACTCGCTAATATCATTAAACCTGGTGTAAGTGATGTTTTTGTATACTACTCAGGCCATGGGGCTCCTGGTTTAAAAGACAATAAAGGGTATTTTGTACCTGTTGATTGTGACCCTAATTATATCGAACAAACTGGTTATTCATTAGATTTATTTTATAGGAATCTTGCTAAATTGAATGCTAAAAGTGTAACTGTTGTAACGGATGCATGTTTCTCAGGAGCAGAGCTTTTTAATAATATTAGTCCAATTACAATTAACATTTCAAATCCATTCTCGGTACAAGAAAATTGTGTGATTTTTTCTTCAAGTACAGGTTCGCAAGTATCATCCTGGTTCAATGAAAAAAAACACGGATTATTTACTTATTATTTTCTTCGAGCATTTCAAGATATTGAAAAATCAGACACTAATAAGGATAATAAATTAACCTATAAAGAAATCGCTGATTATGTTTCAGACAAAACCAATGGCGTTCCTTATATGGCGAGAAAACTTCATAATGTAGACCAAAACCCGACAATACAGGGTAGTGGTGTGGATAATGTATTTATTGAATTTAAATAACATAGCTTAAATCCTGTTTATATAGTAAAAAAATAAAAAAACATGAAAATATTTGTCTTAATTTTGAGTTTTGTAATAGGTGTAAATCTAAACTCACAAACAGTTTACGATTTTAAAGTAACTGACATTGAAGGAAAAGTATTTGATATGGCTTCTTTGAAAGGTAAAAAAGTGATGATTGTGAATACTGCATCTAAATGTGGATATACGCCTCAATTTGAAGGTTTACAACAATTATATACCCAATTCAAAGATAGTAATTTTGTGATTGTTGGTTTTCCCACAAATGATTTTTACGAACAAGACCCTGGAAGTAATGATGAGATAAAATCCTTTTGTGTAAAAAATTATGGGGTAACATTTCCAATGATGAGTAAAATCAAAGTGAAAGGTGACACGATAGAACCAATCTATAGTTTTTTGACATTAAAATCAAAAAATGGCTTAGAAGACAATGAAGTTAAATGGAATTTCCAGAAATATTTAATCAACGAGCAAGGTAAGCTTGTACGAGTGGTAAGTCATCGCGTTAAACCTATGGATGAGAGCATACTAGAATGGATTAGAAGCAAGTAATTTTTCAACATTTACCTTACGTTTTTGTTGATAAATACCACACCTTACAGTCCCTTTTCGTCCTACTAATTCTTTCCTTTTCCTTATATTTGTTTCCTATCAAAAACGAATTATTTCCAAAGGAAAAACTATGAGTGAAGATTTAAAAGTAAATGACTATTCAGCGGATAATATCCAAGTATTAGAAGGATTAGAGGCGGTAAGAAAAAGACCAGCGATGTACATCGGAGATGTTGGTATCAAAGGTTTACACCACTTAGTATATGAAGTAGTTGACAACTCAATTGATGAAGCATTAGCAGGTCATTGTGATACAATCAACGTATTCATCAATGAAGATAATTCCATTACAGTTAAAGATAATGGACGTGGTATTCCAACTGGTTTAACTGCAAAAGAGAAAAAATCAGCTTTAGAGATTGTAATGACGGTATTACATGCCGGAGGTAAATTTGACAAAGATACGTATAAAGTATCTGGAGGTTTACATGGTGTTGGGGTATCTTGTGTGAATGCATTATCTACACACTTACGCGCAGAAGTTCACCGTGACGGTCAAATCTTTGAACAAGAGTATTCTATTGGAAAACCATTGTACGACGTACGAGTTATTGGAGAATCAAAAGAACACGGAACGCAGGTAACATTCAAACCAGACGGATCTATCTTTGAATTTACAACCTATAATTACGACACAATTGCTGCACGTTTACGTGAATTGGCTTTCTTGAATAAAGGAATTACGATTCACTTATCTGACTTACGTAATTTAGATGACAATGGTAATCCTGTTAGTAATGTTTTTCATTCGGAAGGAGGATTAAAAGAGTTTGCTCAATACTTAGATCGTAATCGTGAGGCATTGATTCCAGACGTTATTTATTTCGAAGGCGAACGTGATGGTATACCTGTGGAAGTTGCGTTGACTTACAATACTTCGTATACTGAAAACATCCAAGCGTACGTGAATAACATTAACACACACGAAGGTGGAACTCACTTATCTGGTTTCCGTCGTGGTTTAACAAATACATTAAAGAAATACGCTACGGATTCTGGGATCTTAGCAAAAGAAAAAATTGAAATTGATGGTGACGACTTCCGTGAGGGATTAACAGCAGTAGTTTCTGTTAAAGTACAAGAACCACAATTTGAAGGTCAAACGAAGACAAAATTAGGTAACCGTGAGGTAACTGCTCCAGTTTCTCAAGGGGTTTCTGAGATGCTTTCTATTTATTTAGAAGAACATCCAGCGGAAGCAAAATTAATCGTTGAGAAAGTTTTATTGGCTGCTCGTGCTCGTCATGCTGCTCGTAAGGCTCGTGAGATGGTTCAGCGTAAAAATGTATTGACTGGTTCTGGTTTACCAGGTAAACTTGCGGATTGCTCTGAAAAAGACCCTGCAATGTGTGAGATTTACTTTGTCGAGGGAGATTCGGCGGGTGGAACTGCAAAAATGGGACGTGACAGACACTTTCAAGCGATTATGCCATTACGTGGTAAAATCTTGAACGTTGAGAAAGCGATGCAACATAAAATCTTCGAAAACGAAGAGATTAAAAATATCTATACTGCATTAGGAGTAAGAATTGGGACAGAGGATGATTCCAAAGCATTAAACTTAGAGAAATTAAGATACCACAAGATCATCATTATGTGTGATGCCGATGTCGATGGTTCGCATATCGAAACCTTAATCTTAACTTTCTTATTCCGTTACATGAAGGAATTGATCGAAAAAGGATATATCTATATCGCTACTCCTCCATTGTACCAAGTTAAAAAAGGACAACGTTCTAACTATGCTTGGAATGAAGATCAACGCGATGCCTTAATACAAGAATTAAAAGGAGGAGGTTCTGAATCTTCTGTAAACGTACAACGTTACAAAGGTCTTGGAGAGATGAATGCGATTCAACTTTGGGATACAACAATGAATCCAGAACAACGTACATTACGTCAAGTAACGATTGAAAATGCTGCTGAGTGTGATCAAATATTTTCTATGTTAATGGGTGACGAAGTACCGCCAAGACGTGAGTTTATTGAGAAAAACGCTAAGTATGCTAAGATTGACGCATAATCTTTTTAGTTGAAAGTTGAAAGTATAAAGATTTAGTATTTATTTTATACCATAACAATAAAACACTAAACGTCCTTGATTAAATTCAAGGACGTTTTTTTGTGCTATATATCAAGGTAAATCAACTCTTTTAACGATGTTACTGTAATTTTATCTTTCAAAGGATACGTTCTAGAAGTAGGAACAATTACATACAGATGATCTAAATTCAAGTCTTCCATAGCTGAATACGATCCCCTAGACAAATTAGGCGAGTCGCTATATTTAATTTCAAAACCAATTCGCTTCCCTCCTCTAAATAAAAGAACATCTAATTCAGCGCCTCCGTGTGAATTCCAAAAATAAATTTCATCCTCTTTGAATTGGCTTTTCAATTGTTCGATCACGAAACCTTCCCATGAAGCACCTATCTTTGGATGAGTAACTAATTGTTTTTCATTAAGACCCAACAGGGTATGCAACAACCCTGTATCACGAATAAACAACTTAGGAGATTTTACTTG
>CANGOF010000117.1 GCA_947455515.1 Flavobacteriia bacterium | reverse complement strand
TCCAACGAAGTGGCAAAAAAACCAGCTCCTTCAATTCCTTCCGGTGCTTTGGTAATATTTACCGAAGATTCAATGATATCTTTATTTTCTGTACTCATAGTCTAGTTGTTGTCTTCCCATTTTAAAGCACCTTTCTTAATCACATAGAAAAAGCCTAATAAAAGAAGTCCTATAAATAAAAACATTTCTAATAATCCTTTTTCACCTAAGGCTTTAAAATTTACCGCCCAAGGATACATGAAGATTACCTCCACATCAAATAATACAAACAAAATAGCAGTTAAGAAATAACGCACTGAATAAGGTACACGAGCATTACCAGAAGACTCGATACCACACTCAAATGGATCTAATTTTTTCTTTGATTTTCTTTTTGGTCCTAAAATATGTGTTGCAAAAATGGTCGTTACCACGAATCCAAGTGCAACAGCAAGCTGAATTAAAATAGGAACGTAACTAATTGGTGTTTCCATAAACGTGTAAATTTCAATTAATTTTTTATATATTTCTGATAGTCAAATAGTTGAAAACATTGGTGTTAGTCAACATCTAATTACCCAAAGAAACAAACCGCTAAATTAATGAATTTTAGTTTTTTTTAACGTTATATGGAAGAAATATACCCTAATTTTTTCAATACTTTCCAAAGTTCCGAAGTAGGCAGACCCATAACATTGTAATAGGAGCCATTCATTTTTTCGATACCAATATACCCAATCCATTCTTGTATGCCATACGAACCAGCTTTATCGTAGGGAGTAAAAGCTTCTACATAATATGCTATTTCCCATTCTTCCAATTCGGCAAATACAACTTCCGTTGTTACATCGAAGGTAAATTCAGAAGTTAGGGTAGCTAAATGAACTCCAGTAATTACTTGATGTGTTTTTCCAGAAAGTGAAGCAATCATATTCTTTGCTTCTTCATTGTTACTTGGTTTACCTAATACCGCTTTATTCGTAACAACAACCGTATCGGATGTTAGCAACAACTCGTTTTCTTGAAGCGAAGGCAATAATGCTTTTGCTTTAACTTCCGCTAAATATGAAGCAATCTGATATGGTTTTAATTCCGTTGGATAACTTTCCTCTGTATCCAGTGTTCTAATCTCGTAATCGAAGCCTAAGCCTTTTAGTAGTTCTTGTCGACGAGGAGATTTTGAACCAAGTATTAATTGATGGGTAAGTGAAAACATATTAGCTAATTACTACGTGTTTTGATACTATTTCTTTTTGCAAAAATTTAGACGCTTTTTTATCAAAATCACTGGATGTTTCCGTGGTGAAATACGTTGTAATACCATTTTTACTACAAACTTCATCCATGGATGGATGTCGATCTAAATAGTCAACTAAACTATTTGCTATTATTTCTCCTTGTGTGACAACTTGTATATCCTCACCAACAATTTCAGTAATTATCTCCGCAACTATGGGATAATGTGTACAACCGAGTAACAGTGTGTCAATCTCTGGGTCTTTTGCTAACAATTTCATTACATCTTGTTCGATAAACCATTTACCACCAACTTGATCATACACATGATTTTCAATAAGTGGCACCCACATTGGACAAGACTTTTGAGAAATTTCAATTTCAGGAAAAAATTTCGCTATCTCTAAACGGTAGGAATCCGATTTGATTGTCCCTTCGGTAGCTAAAATTCCTATGTGATTGGATTGCGTGATTTTCCCTATAATTTCTGAAGTTGGACGAATTACCCCAAGTACACGTTTATTTGAATCTATGGTTGTCAAGTAGTTCTGTTGAATATTTCGTAAAGCCTTTGCAGATGCAGTATTACATGCCAAAATGATTAGCTCACAACCTTGACTAAATAAAAATTTTACTGCTTCAAGTGTGAATTCATATACGACATCAAAGGAACGTGAGCCATAAGGAGCACGAGCATTATCACCTAAATAGAGAAAGTCGTAATCTGGTAACTTTTTTTGTAAATCTGCTAATATGGTTAATCCTCCATATCCTGAATCAAATACACCTATTGGATTATTCATAGAAATAATTCTTGTTTTACCAAAAATAAAAAAGGCAACCTAAATGATTGCCTATTATTGTAAGTTTATTAATTATTATTTTTTAGCTGGTGCTTCAATCGCATCTAATTTTAATAATTCAGCCATAACTTCCGTTGTAATATCAATTCCACCTGCAAAATACAAAGTAGAAGTTTCATCTATTACATAGCTTAATTTTTTACGTGCGGCTACTATTTCAATCGCTTTTTTCACTCTTTTTAAAATTGGTTCGTTTAAATCCGTACCCATTTTTTGCATAATTTGTTGAAGTTCTTGCTCACGTTGTTGCATTGCTTGTTGCTTTTTTTGCAATTGTTCTTCCTCATATTGCTTTAACACTGGAGTTAAAGTAGCCTGTTCCGACATATATTTAGAATACTTTTTTTGTAATTCAGCTTCCATTTCTTTTAATTCCTCCATTCCTCTTTTTTCAAAATCTTCAATTTGCGTCATAGCCGCTTTACGAGAAGGAAGGGTATCCAACAATTTTTGTGTACTTACATGTCCAATTTTTGATTGTGCAATGGATGTTAACGAAACAAAAATTGCGAAAACTAATACTAACTTTTTCATTTTACTTTATTTTATTTATTAATTGACTTAGACAAGCTTAGTCTTACATTTATTACTATTTAATCCCTAATTCTTTAACTACTTCATCACTTAAATCTGATTTTTTATCAGCATACACCAAGTTACTTTGGTTTGCTTTATCAAAGATAAATGTATAGCTTTTTTTAGAAGCGACTTTTTGCATTGCATCAAACACCTTGTCCTGAATTGGTTTAATTAACTCTTGACGTTTCTGAAAATATTCACCACCAACTCCGAAACGTGTCTTTTGCAATTCAACAATTTCGTTTTCTAATTTCTGCAATTCTTCTCTTCGTTTTTCTTTCTCCTCTGCAGGCAATAGGACTTCTTCGCGCAAAAATAAGTCTTTCTTTTGATTTAACACTACGTAACGTTCGTCAATTTCCTTAGTCCAACGTTCTGCTAATTTATCCAAACGATCTTTTGCTTCCTTGTATTCTGGCATCTTAGACAGGATAAATTCTGAGTTTATATATCCAATTTTTTGCGCAGAAACGGTAGAAATACCGACAAAGCATAGAAACAAAATACAAAGTAATCTTTTCATATTCTTATAATTCTCCTAAATTCATACCAATGGTAAAATTTAATTTACCAAAATAACCTTTTTGTTGAATGGATTGGTCGGAGCCTCCTGCAACTCTATATCCCTGCGCATTAGGATCTAAGTAATCGAATCCCCATCCATAATCTAATCCAAGCATACCGAACATAGGTAGAAATATACGAATTCCAGCTCCAGCTGAACGTTTTACATTAAATGGGTTGAAATTTTTCAAGGAAGGGAACGTGTTCCCCGCTTCTGCAAAAGCTAACACGTAAAAAGTCGCTTGTGGATTCAAAGATATTGGGTAGCGTAATTCAAGTGTATATTTCGCAATTACCGGGTCACTTGCTCTACTTGATAAACTATTGTCATTGTAACCTCTCAATGCAATAATTTCACGACCACCTAATTGATTCATCCCTGACAGACCGTTTCCACCAAGAGTAAATCGTTCAAAAGGTGTAAGTCCTTTAGAAGCACTATAACCACCCATAAATCCGAATCCAATACGTGGACGTAATATTAATTTTTTATCCCGAGTTAGCGGTAAAAACCATTCCCCTGTAAATTTAATTTTAAAATATTCTAAGTATTTATATTTATCTTGCGTTGACGAAGTGGAATAATCTTTATTTCCATTGAATAAGAAATAAGGAATAGAACTTTTAGCTGTAAACGTTAAATGGGAACCTTCTCGAGGGAAAATTGGACTATCCACAGAATTACGTTGAAGAATATATTTCATACTAATATCATTCGCATATCCTTGACTAAAGCTTGGGAAATAATTAGGATAATTGATTACTTCGTAATATTGATAACCTAATTCATAATATGCATTGAAGAAATCATCTGGAATTTTTTTACGTCTTCCTAAACCTATACCAGCTCCTGTGATTGAAATACCACCATAATTTGGATTTGATCGTAATAAACCAGTTCCAAATTGAGAGTAAGTTGTCCAAGCAGAAAGTGAATTTGGTTTTCTTCCTCCTAACCAAGGTTCAGTAAAGGACAAGTTAAAAGATTGGTAGTATGTTCCATTTGTTTGAAATCGCAAAGAAACTCGTTGACCATCCCCAGTTGGAAGTGGTGACCATGCAGATTTATTTAGAACATTTCGCATAGAGAAATTACTAATTGTAAGTCCAGCAGTACCTATTAATCGACCAGCACCATAACCACCCGATAATTCAATTTGATCGGAAGGTTTTTCTTCTACAGTGTACTCAATATCAACTGTTCCTTCTTGAGGATTAGGTAAAGGGTTGATTTGAAATCCTTCATTATTAAAATAACCTAATTGTGACAATTCACGTTGTGTTCTAATAATATCGTTTCTACTGAATAAATCTCCAGGTTTGGTTCTGATTTCACGACGTATAACATGGTCATTCGTTTTTGTGTTTCCTTTAATGATAATTTTACGTACTCGTGCTTCTTTTCCTTCAATAATTCGCATTTGGTAGGAAATTTTATGGTCTTTTACTCCTTTTTCAATAGGAATAATTTGAAAGAATAAATACCCACGGTCCATATATAAAGAAGAAATATCACGACCATCTTGACTCATAGACATACGACCATCAAGCATTGATTTATTATAAATATCTCCATTTTTAATACCTAAAATAGTATCTAAAAATCCACTACTAAACTTTGTATTGCCTACCCATTCAATATCACCAAATCGATAAATACCACCTTCATCAATATTAATTTTAATACCAAGGTTTTTAGCATCTATCAAATAAACAGAATCACTACTTATACGAGCATCTCTTAAACCAATCGTCTGAAATTTAGATAATAATGCTGCTTTATCTTTTTCATAGGAGGAAACGGAAAATTTTGAGCGCTTAAAAAACCTCCAAAAAGCTTTTTGTTTTGTATCATGCATAGCGGCCCGTGCTTTACGAGTGGAAATCGAAGTATTCCCATTTATTTGAATTTTACCAATTTTAACTTTGCTACCTTTGTCTACATGAATGATAAACATTTCAGAATTATTCATCAATTTATCCGCTTCACGAGTAATCACAACTTTTACATTATAATATCCTTTTTCTCTGTAAAATCCATGCACTTTATGTCGTGTGGTCATCACTAAATTTTCAGTAATTGTTTTACCAGAAAACAAATGAATGGATTCGCGTAATTTATCTGCTTCTTTTTTACTTACTCCTTCAAATTTAAAACGAGATAATTTTGGACGTGGGCTCAATTTAATCACTAAATAAGCAATCTCACCGATCTCTTTATCTAAACCTATTTCGACTGTAGAAAACAAACCTTCTTTCCATAAATTACGTACAGCTTCTGTTATTTGAATACCTGGTATTTTAATCCTCATTCCAGGCCTTAAACCTGCAATTACTTTAATCGCTTGATGATCAAAATAATCCGCTCCTTCTATTCGAATATTACCGATTTCATATTCTTTTGGATTAGCATAATCTAAAGCGGTAAAACCTCCTAATACACGTGTATTGGAATTAATAGAATCGGTAATTTGTCCATGTATGGATGAGAAGAACAAACTAAGAAAACAAACGGATAAAAGGAATTTCATAGGATTATATAATTTGTTCAGAAGTTTGTCCAAATCTTCTTTCTCGTGATTGGTAATTCAAAACAGCTTTAAATAAATCGTTCTCTTTAAAATCTGGCCATAAAACTTCTGTAAAATACAATTCGCTATACGCTAATTGCCATAATAAGAAATTACTAATTCTATGTTCACCACTTGTGCGGATAATTAATTCTGGATCAGGAATTGAAGAAGTACATAATTCATTTGAGATGGTCTCATCCGTAATGTCTTCCGTAGTTAATTCACCTCTTTTAACCTTATTACTTATATTTTTAATTGCATTTTTAATTTCCCATCGGGAACTATAATTTAATGCAAGAACCAAATATAACTTATCGTTTTTAGCTAAAAAATCTTTTGCTTCTCTCAATTCATCTCTACAGGAGTCTGGCAAACCATCTTCATCACCTATAACGATCAACCCAGTTTGGTGACTATTTAATAATTCAAGTTCATTTGAAATTGTTTGTACTAATAAATTCATGATTCCATCTACTTCCTCTTTTGGTCTATTCCAATTTTCGGTTGAAAAAGTATAGAGGGTAAGGTATTTAATTCCTAAAGTTAAACAGGCATTTATGGATTCACGAACAGCTTCAACCCCAATAGAATGACCATACAAGCGTTCTTGACCTTGTTTTTTAGCCCAACGACCATTGCCATCCATAATGATAGCTACGTGTTGTGGGATGTTATTCTTGTCAATTTTTTCTAATGTATTCATCGTATTAAAAAGCTACTAAGGTAATAAATTTACCTTGGATATCATTATTTTGAATCACTAACTTAACAAGGCTTAACAAAAAGAGGGATTTGGTAACCCAAATCCCTCTTAAAAAAATGTATGAAATTGTAATTATTCTGCAAGAATAATTAATTTATTATTTAACATTTCAATTACACCACCTTTTACATCCACACGAATCACTTTGTTAGAACCATCTACTTGAATCAATTTATTCAATTTAGAAGTTTTTTTCGCATCGATTGCAACAGCTAAATCTATTTTTACTGTACCTTCAGTAAGCGTAGAGATAATCGGTGAGTGATTATTCAATACTTGAAAAAGTCCGTCTTGACCTGGTAATTGTACCGCGGTAACTTCTCCTTCAAATACTTTTGTTTCTGGTGTAATAATTTCTAATTGCATAACTTACGTTTGTTATTAGTGAGTATCAGCTAACATTTTCTTACCTGCTTCGATAACCTCATCGATGTTACCTTTCAAGTTGAATGCTGCTTCAGGATATTCATCTACTTCACCATTCAAAATCATGTTAAATCCTTTGATTGTTTCTTGAATATCTACTAAAACTCCTTTTAAACCTGTAAATTGTTCTGCAACGTGGAAAGGTTGAGATAAGAAACGTTGTACACGACGCGCTCTGTGTACTACTAATTTATCTTCTTCAGAAAGCTCATCCATACCTAAGATAGCGATGATGTCTTGAAGTTCTTTATAACGTTGTAAGATTTGTTTTACATTTTGTGCACAATCGTAATGCGCTTCACCCAATACTTTTGGAGAAAGGATACGAGATGTAGAATCTAATGGATCCACCGCTGGATAGATACCTAACTCAGCAATTTTACGAGACAATACCGTTGTAGCATCTAAGTGAGCAAAGGTATTTGCAGGAGCTGGATCCGTTAAGTCATCCGCAGGTACGTAAACCGCTTGTACAGATGTAATAGAACCATTTTTCGTAGAAGAAATACGCTCTTGCATCGCACCCATCTCTGTTGCTAATGTTGGTTGGTAACCTACGGCAGAAGGCATACGACCTAACAATGCAGATACCTCAGAACCAGCTTGTGTAAAACGGAAGATGTTATCTACGAAGAAAAGGATATCTTTTCCTTGTCCGTCACCTTCACCATCACGGTAATATTCAGCTAATGTCAATCCAGATAAAGCAACACGAGCACGTGCTCCAGGAGGCTCATTCATTTGACCGAAAACGAAAGTAGCTTTAGACTCTTTCATTTCTTCTAAGTCAATTTTAGAAAGATCCCATCCACCTTCTTCCATAGAGTGCATAAAAGCATCACCGTATTTGATAATACCTGACTCTAACATCTCACGAAGTAAGTCATTACCCTCACGAGTACGCTCACCTACACCAGCAAACACAGATAAACCTCCGTGTCCTTTAGCGATATTATTAATTAACTCTTGAATCAATAC
>CANGOF010000116.1 GCA_947455515.1 Flavobacteriia bacterium | reverse complement strand
GGATATGATTGGGCATAATCACAAATTCATTCAATTGTATATGGGGAAAATGTTTTGGGATTTCCGACCAAAATTGGTGTGCCAATTTTCCAATTTCGGATAAACACATTTGTTCATCGATGATTTCACCGAAAAAATGATTCCGATTTGCTGTGCAAATGGTAATGTGGTAGGAACCTTCCGATCGATAATCCCACCATTGGGCACGAAAGGTTTCATTGCGGTATAAACCTTTGAATTTCTCACTCATTCTGATACTTTTCTTATTTAATTTAAGGAAAAATATCAAATCATCTGATATTCAACAATAAATATTCTTATACCCAAGCACAATAAATTACATCATTAATCGTATTATTGTTATTCAAATAAGAATTTATGGTTGACAAACAAATACATATCGAAAATCCTTGTCCGATGTCATTAAACAAAATGAAAACAGCCGATGGATTTTATTGTAAAAGTTGCTCGAAAACAATTATCGATTTCAGAAATAAACCTGTGAATGAGATAATAAATGTAGATTCTGATATTACCTGTGGTATTTTCTCTGACGAACAGGTTAGCACACCAACATTTTCATTTAAATACAAAATATTGTTTCGTGTTTTGACAATATTATCCATTATTGGATTTAACGTTAAACCTGTTTACGCGCAAGACACACAGCCAAAAAAAGATAGTGTGATTAATCAATCAGATTCACTCAAAGTTTTTGTTAAGGGAAAAGTTAAAATTGATAAACTACCCAACGACACTGTCGTTGCAACCGAAAAACCAAAAAGAAAATGGTTTAGAAAGAAGAATAGAACTAAAGTTGGTGCAATTAAAGGTGCTAAATTTTAAAGATGAAATCACTTATAGTTATTGTAATTCTTGTAATTGACATTACGATTTTAATGTTGCTTTCAATTTTAATGATAGACATAGAAGACAATTACAATATGGACATCCTAAAATACATGCAAGAAAAACCATTTCCTTTGAAATTAGTGCCTATAGCTTGGGTTTTATGGTTAATTGTAAATGGATGGTTCGTTTACAAATTCTTTCGAAAAATTGCGAAAAGAATTAGTGAATAATTAAATCCTACAAAATAGTCACCTCCCTCAATCCCTCCTCCCTTCGACATGCTCAGGATAAACAAGGAGGGAAGAAAAACTACACCCCTTCCGCCAACTCTAACCAGCGTTCTGTCTTTGTTTCTATCGCCAGAACGATTTCGCCCAACTTAGAACCTGCAGCCATGATTTCGTCGTTCGTTTTGGATCCGTCGGATAAAATCAAGGTGAATTTTTCTTTTTCAACTTCTAAAACTTCCAATTCTTTTTCTAAGGAATCAAATTCTTGTTTTTCTTTAAACGATAATTTCTTTTTTTCGGATTGAGGTGCTTGAACCACCGGTTTTGGCGCTGCTGCCGCTTCTTGCTTTTGTTGTTTCACTGCATCCGCTTTGTCTTGACGGTCTTGCTTGATACCCTCTTGTAACATCTGACGGTATTCGGTATAATTTCCAACGATGTCTTTGATTTTACCTTGACCTTCAAACACAAAGATGTGATCCACCATTTTATCCATGAAATAACGGTCGTGAGAAACTACAATCAAACAACCTTCAAAGGTGCGTAGGTAATCTTCCAAGACACTCATTACGAAGATATCTAAATCGTTGGTAGGCTCATCCAGAATCAAGAAATTCGGATTTTTCATCAACACCGTCATCAATTTCAAACGACGTTTTTCTCCTCCGCTTAATTTATACACGAAGTTGTAGTGCATGTCTCTTGGGAACAAAAATTTCTCCAAGAATTGCGCTGCTGTCATCTGTTTCCCTTTTTCTAAAGGAATATATTCTGCGATATCACGAATGACATCAATTACTTTTTTATCGTCGTCGACCTTGATTAACTCTTGGTTGTAATACCCAAAAACAACGGTCTCTCCAATGGAAACAGTTCCTTTATCTACTGGCTCCAATTCCTGAATCATATTTAAGAACGTCGATTTACCAGTTCCGTTGTTACCAACAATTCCTAAACGCTCTTTACGATTGAAATTATAGGTAAAACCATCTAAAATCACCATTGACGGCCAAGCTTTGTGAATTTTATGAAGTTCTAGGATTTTAGTTCCTAAACGCTCCATTTTCACTGGAATTTCTACTTCGCTGTCATCGATTTTTTGTTGTGCTACACTTTTAATATCTTGAAAAGAATCTACACGTGCTTTTTGTTTAACTCCTCTCGCTTTTGGTTGTTTGCGAATCCAGTCTAACTCTTTTTTAAAGGTATTTCTCGCTTTATCAATCGTAGATTGTAATTGCTCTTGACGTTCCGCTTTTTTCTCTAAGAAATAGGAGAAATTTCCTTTGTATCGGTATAATGTTTTGTCTTCTAATTCTAAAATAGAATCACACACCACCTCTAAGAAATAACGGTCGTGCGTTACCATCAAGATCGTTGATTTCGATTTTGAAAGGTATTCCTCCAACCATTCGATCATATCTAAATCCAAGTGATTCGTTGGCTCATCCAAAATCAAGAAATCTGCTTCGGAAACCAATACTTTTGCAAGGTTCACACGTTTCTTCTGACCTCCAGACAAACTACCAACCTTCACATCGGTATTGTCTAGTTTTAATACGGATAGAATTTGAGCAACCTTCACCTCAATATCCCACGCATTTAAATCTGTCAATTCTTGAAAACACTCATTCAACAGGTCATCATCTTGGTTTTTCATCGCCAAGTTGTACTTTTTAACCGCTTGAATTTCTGGTAAATCATGGTCAAACACTGCCTCCATGATTGTCATTTCGTCGTCCATGTTTTCACTTTGTTCCATGAAAGCCACGCGAATGTCATTACGATACACAATTCGACCTGAATCAAACTGTTCTTTATCCATCAAACAACGGAGAAGGGTTGTTTTACCACTACCATTTTTAGCTACAATGGCAACTTTTTGTCCTTGGTCAATCCCAAAGGTAATATCGGAAAACAACATACGGTCCCCAAAGGACTTAGTAAGATTCTCAACGGAAAGATAATTCATAAAGTGTCTTCTAAAAAATGCTTATATATTATTCGAAATCAAATTCATTATTCACAAGAAAAACACTTGCGTCGATTTCTGGTCTGCCTCTAAAAAATCTATTTATTAGAAGCCACCGATATCAAATAAATTAACGGATACGGTCTACGGAATCAAGTAGTTTTTTATCTTTCTTAACACCTTGCGTTGCTAAAAATGAAAAAATCAAACTGATAAATAAAGCGTAAAAACCTAAAGAAACCTCTGTTGCATCGTATTCTAATCCAAACATTTTTTTTCCAAATGCAAAAACAGAAACTAGAAATAGAATTACTAAGGCATGTAAATAAATAATAAGGTTTGCCAATTTCAATTGACGTTTTAAACTTTTATAAGAAAATATCGCTTGAATGATAAATGCAAAAATCAAAATGGTAACAAGATAAAAATGCATGTCATTTTCACCAATTACTTTATTAGTAGCATCCATTTTCTTCCATCCGAACAAAGAAAATTCATAGTGAAAATCTTTTCCATTAAAGTTTAATACGGAAACTCCAAAATTTAAAAAGGTCAAACAAATTGCTGCACCTAACCAATATAGGGATTGAATTCTTTGTATCATGTCGTTAAAAATAAATTGCGCTGTAAATATACGAAAATCAATTTTTCTTTTCTCGGTATTTCGCTATAGATAGATCTTTTATTGAAGTTACTCCAGCTTGACCAGAAAATAAAAAATAAACAGAATCCATTTTATGAAAGTATTTTGTCGTCGGAAAATAAAATTCTACAGGATATTCTTTATTAATTTCAATTAATGACCAACCATACATTCTTCCATCTAAATTTTGATGTACTCCATCTTTGATTCCATATAAAGAAATGGTAGGACTTGCATCTTCTGAAATTTTCGCTTTAAATTTCACTACAATTGCTTGTCTGGAAAACAAACTATCGGTAGCCCAAGTTCCAATACGTTTTTCACCATTCTCCCCTAAAGTGAATGATTGATTGATCAACACTCCTATTTTATTCCAATTTGGAAAATGATTTTTAGGCTCTTGCACATACGTCTCCCATTCGAAACGACGATCTGTTTTTAAAAACACTTTTTTAAACCGAGCTTCATTCATTTCTGAATAGTGAATTATCGCGTGATCATATTGGTACAATAACATGCCATTATAGTAGAACAAAACGATCGAAACAAGAGAAAAAATCACGAAGGTTAAACGATTTAAATTAGACAATAAGAACGCGAGAAGTAGTATAAATACTGCATACACATCCACGTATGGACGCATACCCAAACTACCCCCGTAATACCAACACCACCAAGAAGCGGTAATGTACGTAAATAAGAAAGTGAAAATTACCATCCCTAAAAACAGAAAGCGATCTCTTTTAAACAATGGAAAAAAACCAAGAATTGTTAGTACAATAAAAGGAGTATAGACAAACAATCCTTTACGATAACTAAATAGCACTTCGAAAATCTTGGGAGACCAAAGAAATTCAAATGTTTCTCCATCATAAGCACCAAAACTTAGCTTTCCTAATTGTAAATAAACATTAAGGTATTGTACTAAAATTAAAGCGAGAATTATTCCTAAACCTATAACTAACGTTGATTTTTCATTTTTCAAAAAAAGTAACAACCAATTTTTAAAATTAGAAAAAGTAGTAAAGAAGAAAGGGAATAGAACGAGTACAATTCCATTTACTGGTCTAATTAAAATTATCAACCCAAGAAGTGCACAGGTCCAAATAAAATACTTTTGTTGTTTTGTATACACATATTTCTTCACACAAAAAAGCCATACAGCTATCACAGCAAAAGAATAAATGTGGGACAAAGATGGTTCGTAAACGATGTAATAATTTAGATTCGTCACAAAGGTCATTAAAGCCAAAGAAACGACTGAAACTAAAATAGAAACCTCAAAAAGTCGAAGTGTTTTAAAAAGAAAAAAACACCCTATAAACCAAAAACAAAACGTAGAAAGTGCTATAAACAATTGGTAGAAGTAAGAATATCCATCTAACTTTCCTCCAGTAATTTTAGTGATTCCATGTGCAGTCAAAAAGAAAGGAGACATACATAATGCTGTACCAATGAAATATTTATCGTAATAATCATAATTTTCCGTTCTTGTTAAACAATGATTAAACGTAAAATTAGGATAGTTTTTTGTTAGACTATCAATAAAAGTAAATCCTTTATCTTGATAAATAAACACTTGAGGTAAGTAGGCATAATACCCAGTTCCATCACTAAATACAACAGGCTTACGAATCTCGTCAGATTTCAACCAGTGAAATGCTTTATCACTTTGTTTCACAAAAATCAAAAAGGAAACGAAAATTAGAATTCCTATAATTAATTTTTGTTTTTTCATCCTTATTTTTTACTCTTAATCTCTCGAAAAAACCAATCTAAATCCGATACGATTTCCTTCAAATTCTAATTCTCCAGTTTCTCTGGCAGCAACACGACAAGCGGTTGCACCATTTGCCCAACTACCACCTCTATTTACTTTATATCCACCATCGATTGGTCCAGTAGGATTAATGGTTGTTCCTTGAGGATAAATACCATACCAATCACTACACCATTCAAAAACGTTTCCGTACATATCGTGTAAGCCGTATGCATTTGCTGGATAACTTCCCACAGGTTGTGTATGTTTCAATTCTACGGGTTCACCACAGCGCATTGTTTCTACTGATCCATCAAAATTCGCTTGGGACTTAGAAAGACAATTTGTTTTTCCAAAAGCACCTTTTCCTCCAGCTTTTGCAGCATACTCCCATTCAGCTTCTGTTGGTAGACGTCCTCCCATCCATTGCGCGAAATTATTTGCTTCCCTCCAAGTAATATTGATCACTGGTCGATTTCCTCTCCCCCATCCATTATCGTCTGGTTTTTCAAGACCAATCGAATCGCAGTAAGCGTCATACATATCAAAAGTAACCTCGTATTTACTCATTCGAAAGTCACTAACAGTAACACGGTGTACTTGTTCATCGGTTTCGCAATTCCCATCTTTGGAATCACAGCCCATCATAAATGTACCACCCTGAATGTCCACTACCTGAATCTCTGGTTTATTCATTTGTTTAATTAACATTTGTTTACCAGTCTTAAAATAATCTGGAGAATTCTTGATAGAATCCAATTGTTTTAATGCTTTTGCAAGTTCAGTCTGAATTGTATTTTGCTCTTTTGAATTCGATTTAGACTTCGATTTAAATTTGGACTTGGATTTAGACTTCTTTTCCTCAGTTGGTGTTATTGTAGTAGTTGTAGAGCTGTGAAGATCTCTTTCCAATTCCGCGATTCTCCCATTCAACATACGCATGTCTTCTTGGTGCAACATTGCGCATTGTTTTAATTCTTTCTTCAATAAATTTATTTCATGGTCTTTCGAATTTGCTTCTACACGCAAACTATCGTTGGATTTTGTAAGACGTTGAATTTGCTCTTTTTTACTTTGTGAGAACGCAGAAAACGTTAACAATAGAAAGAGAAATACAGAATATTTATTGGACATAGTGTCTTAATTTCAAAGGTTTTTATTGAACCAATAAAATTAAATGAAATGATGGTGAGAAAGATTTGGTTAGTAGATAGTTTTGAACGTGGAGATGTTGGTTTTACCTCATAGCCTTCTGTCTCAAGTAAAAATCAAGTAACACTATCGCTGTCATTGCTTCTACAATTACAACTGCTCGTGGAACCACACATGCATCGTGGCGACCTTTGCCTTCTACAATTATAGCTTTCCCTGAAGAATCGATTGAGTTTTGAGAAGTTAGTATCGTTGCAACAGGTTTAAACGCCGTACGGAAATAAATTGGCATTCCATTCGAAATCCCTCCTTGTATCCCACCACTGTGATTGGTTTTAGTTGTACCACCTTCCAAAAATTCATCGTTATGCGCAGATCCTAACATAGAAACACTTCCAAAACCAGAACCTATTTCAAAACCTTTCACCGCATTGATGGACAACATTGCTTTTCCAAGTTCAGCGTGTAATTTATCAAAGACTGGTTCTCCGAGTCCTGCAGGAACACCAGAAACGGTACAAAATATACTACCTCCGACGGAATCTCCTTGTTTCTTAATTTCTTGAATTAAGAGTTCCATTTCAGAAGCTTTTTCGGAATTCGGACAACGAACTAAATTTTGTTCAATGATCGAAAAATCCGCGTTATTGATTTCTTTTTCAGAAAGTTTAATCCCTCCTATCTGATCGACAAAGGCAGTAATTTGAATTCCCTGTTCCTCTAAAAATTGTTTTGCTAAAGCCCCTGCTACAACACGAGATACCGTTTCTCTTGCACTGGAACGTCCACCACCTGTATGGTCGCGGTGACCGTATTTAGCATCATACGTATAATCCGCATGGGAAGGTCGGTAAGCATCTTTTAAATGCGTATAATCCTTCGATTTTTGATCTTCATTCGGAATGATAAATCCAATGGGTGTCCCTGTAGTTTTCCCTTCAAAGATTCCAGATAAAAATTGAACCTTATCCGACTCTTTGCGTTGGGTAACTAATTTCGACTGACCTGGTTTTCTTCGATCGAGTTCTGCTTGAACCGCTTCGAAATCCACCAAAAAGCCAGCGGGGAACCCCTCGATAACACCGCCAATGGCAGGTCCGTGAGATTCCCCGAAGGTTGTTAATGTAAAGAGTGTTCCGTAAGTAGAACCAGCCATTAATTACAAATTGTTTGTTCTGTTAGGCTTAATATTTTTCTAACTTCTTCTAAAGTTGGAGCTTCCGCATACGTACGAAGAACAGGTTCTGTTCCTGAAGCACGTATCATCATCCATTTTTCATTGTCGAAGAAATACTTCCAACCATCGGTTGTTTTTACTTCGCGTACTTCGTAATCCCCAAAAGTTTTGAACGCATCCCCTTTGCAATTTGCAATGATTTTTTGTTTCAATTCTTCCGTAATATGTAAATCGTTTCTTTCAAATTTGAATTC
>CANGOF010000115.1 GCA_947455515.1 Flavobacteriia bacterium | reverse complement strand
GCTGATTTAGCAGTTGCATTAAATTGTGGACAGATTAAAACTGGTTCAGCATCAAGAAGTGATCGTATGTCTAAGTATAATCAATTATTGAGAATTGAAGAAGAGCTTGGAGCTAGTGCGGTTTATCCTGGGAAGAAATTTAAGTTTATTAAATAAAAAAAACATTTAATGTTTTTTTGATCCGTAAAAGCTCCCGAGAGGGAGCTTTTTTTGTTAGGTTTAGATACAATTACAATTAATTGTGCATTACTTTATGTTACTATATTTCATCTTTTTAATACTTATAAGGTTTAGTTAGTAAATATGATTTTTCTAAATTTTAAGAGTATTTTTGCAGAAATAAATCACATGAAAAAACTATTTTTAGCTTTTACTTTAGCAAGTTCATTGATGGCTTGTAAAAAAGAAAGTACTAATTCGTCTTTGAATTCAACTTCTAAAAACGACTCTGATAAATCTAATATTAATTTTTCAGCTATAGGAACAGTAGTAGGTTCATTTCAAAATAATGTAACCGATCTTGATGGAAATACATATAAAACTGTAAAAATAGGAAGCCAAATTTGGATGGCTGAAAACTTGAAAACTTCAAAATATAATGATGGAACAGTAATACCAAATATTCCAGAAATTGACAAATGGATGAATGATAGTATTGGTGCTTGGGTGTATTACAACAACGATTCAACCAACAATAAAAAGTATGGTAAATTATACAATTGGTATGCGGTAAGTCCAACAACGAATGGTAATAAGAACGTATGTCCTACTGGTTGGCATGTACCAACAGATTCTGAATGGACTGTATTAACTGATTTTTTAGGTGGTACATATGATGCTGCTGATAAAATGAAAGAAATTGGCTTTTCGAGTTGGATTAAATCAAATACAAATGCTACAAACACATCATTATTTACAGGTATTCCAGGTGGTTACCGCGGTTATGAAGGTGGCTATGGTCTAATTGGCTACGATGGTTATTGGTGGAGTTCATCTGAGTTCGATACTTATGGAGCTACGTTATTCTACTTGGTTTACGCAAACGGGACTTCCTACTTAGATCATTGGGGTAAGAAATTTGGTCATTCTTTACGATGTGTAAAGAATTGACTTTGATAAATAAATATGCAAGGAAATAGAAACTAAACTAAAGGGTTATGAATATTCATGACCTTTTTTTATTTTATACTATTTTAGGTGTGATTTTTCAGTGAAATAAACATATTCTGAATAAATTCGTTTTAACTTTATAGCATAATCAATTTTACTATGACTACTCAGGAATTTCAACAAGATATTTTACAAGGTATTCCAAGTGTTTTACCTGCGAAAAAGACTTATGAATCAGCAATTAATCATGCTCCAAAGCGTAAGCAAATTTTATCTAAAGAAGAAACACGTTTAGCATTAGAAAATGCATTGCGTTATTTTCCAAAAGAATTACATGCAGAATTAGCTCTTGAGTTTTTACAAGAATTGAATGATTTTGGTCGTATTTACATGTATCGTTTTCGCCCAGATTACACCATGTATGCTCGTCCGATTGAAGAGTATCCAGGGAAGTCTTTGCAAGCGAAAGCAATCATGTTAATGATTCAGAACAACTTGGATTATGCAGTTGCACAACACCCGCATGAGTTGATTACGTATGGTGGTAACGGTGCAGTATTTCAAAACTGGATACAATACCGATTGACAATGAAATACTTGGCAGAAATGACTGAGGATCAAACATTGGTAATGTATTCAGGACATCCGATGGGATTGTTTCCTTCCCATAAAGATGCACCACGTGTTGTTGTAACCAATGGTATGGTGATTCCTAATTATTCTAAACCAGATGATTGGGAGAAAATGAATGCATTAGGAGTTTCTCAATACGGACAAATGACAGCGGGTTCCTATATGTATATTGGTCCACAAGGGATAGTACATGGAACAACGATTACTGTTTTGAATGGTTTTAGAAAAATCAAAAAATCGCCTGCTGGATCGTTGTTTGTTACATCTGGTTTAGGAGGTATGTCCGGTGCTCAGCCAAAAGCAGGTAATATTGCAGGTTGTGTGACTGTTTGTGCAGAAGTGAATCCAAAGATTACAAAAATAAGACATGAGCAAGGGTGGATCAATGAAGTGATTGAGGATATTAATCAATTGGTTGTTCGAGTGAAAGAAGCGCAAGCTAACAAAGAAGTTGTTTCAATCGCATATTTAGGAAATATTGTAGATGTTTGGGAAACATTTGATGCTCAAAATTTACACATTGATTTAGGTTCTGATCAAACTTCATTACATAACCCATGGGCAGGAGGTTATTATCCTGTTGGATTAACGTTTGAGGAGTCGAACGAATTAATGGCAACGAATCCTGAAGAATTCAAACATAAAGTGCAAGCGACCTTAGTTCGTCATGCAGCAGCGATTAATAAACACACAGCAAAAGGTACTTATTTCTTTGATTATGGAAATGCCTTTTTATTGGAAGCTTCGCGAGCAGGAGCGGATGTGATGGCGCCAAATCATATTGATTTTAAATACCCATCCTATGTGCAAGACATCATGGGACCTATGTGTTTTGATTTTGGGTTTGGTCCTTTCCGTTGGGTGTGTGCTTCCGGTAAGCCAGAAGACTTAGCAAAAACAGATGAAATTGCTTGTCACGTACTAGAAGAATTGATGAAAACGAGTCCCGACGAGATTCGTCAACAAATGGATGATAATATAACGTGGATCAAAGGAGCACAACAAAACAAATTAGTTGTTGGTTCACAAGCACGTATTTTATATGCAGATGCCGAAGGAAGAATGCGTATTGCCGAAGCCTTTAATAAAGCGATTGCAGCTGGTCAAATTGGTCCTGTAGTTCTTGGTAGAGATCACCACGATGTATCTGGTACAGATTCTCCTTTCCGTGAAACATCCAACATTTATGATGGATCTAAGTTTACAGCGGATATGGCGATTCAAAATGTGATTGGCGATAGTTTCCGTGGAGCGACATGGGTATCAATCCATAATGGAGGTGGAGTAGGTTGGGGAGAAGTTATCAACGGAGGTTTTGGAATGTTATTGGATGGATCTGACGATGCAGATAGACGATTGAAGTCTATGTTGCATTGGGATGTAAATAATGGAATTTCAAGAAGAAGTTGGGCTAGAAATGAGGGGGCGATCTTTGCGATTAAACGTGCGATGGAGCGTGAGCCTTTGTTGAAGGTTACGATTCCGGAGTTGGTGGATGGAAGTGTTTTGGATGGGTTGTTTTAAAATATAGGGTGTGTCACGACACACCCTTACGTTTTACGTTTTTTCTTTTTTGCCGCTGGGAATAGGATATTGTTAAGAATTAAACGATATCCAGGAGAGTTTGGGTGGAGGTTTAAATCCGTAGGAGGATCTTGTACCATGTGGCGGTAATCTTCCGGGTCGTGACCACCGTAGAACGTCCATGTACCTTGACCTAATTCACCGTGTACGTATTTTGCAGTTCCAAGTGCTTTATTTTCTCCTAGAATCAACACATTCGATTTGATGAAGTCTTTTTTGAAGTCTGTTGTTTGCCCCATAAAATCATCGATGATGTCTGTGTGACATTGTGTTAACATGGTAGGAATCACGTCCCATTTCGCAGAAAATTCAAACAAAGAGAATTTATCCATTGCTTCTGATTTATGAAGGTCAGTTCCATCGATGTTTGAATATTCATATACTAATGGATTGCGTTCTAAAGTAAATTTATCGAAAGCAAAAGTGTTTGCGTAGTCCAATTTTTGCTGACAATTTGGATCCGCAGGATCACCATCATACATGCTTTCACAGATGTCCGTATTGTGTGCTGCGAGTGCAATGTCAAAACTATCTGTTCCACTACACATAGTAAAAAGGAATCCACCTCCTAATACAAAATTTTTCAAGTTGTTTGCAACCGCTAATTTTAATTGAGAAACTTTATTGAAACCTAACATCTTTGCGTCACTTTCTGCTTCTGATACTTGCGCTTGATACCATGGGGCATTTCGGAAGTTATTATAGAATTTACCATATTGACCAGTAAAATCTTCGTGGTGTAAGTGCAGCCAATCGTATTTTGGAAGCACACCCATTACAATTGCTGAGTCATATATTTTTTCATAAGGAATTTCAGCATATTCCAACACTAAAGTAACCGCATCATCCCAAGGTTGTTTTCCTTTAGGTGTGTAAACCGCAATTTTCGGTGCTTTTTCCAGTTGGATTATTTCTTGGTTTACATCTGGATTTGAAATTTCATTGCGAATAGCATTTGCTTTACCATCCGTAATGACCTCATATTTAACTCCGCGAATGGTTAACTCTTCTTCGATTTTCACGTCGTGCGGACACAAAAAAGAACCGCCTCGGTAATTAAGTAACCACTCTAAGGTCAATCCATTATTCAACATCCAGTATGCGATGCCATACGCTTTTAAGTGATTTGTTTGCCCATTATCCATAGGAATCAATACACTTGTAGCATTTAGTCGTAAACTAAAAGTAATAAGTAGGAAAAGAAAGAGTAATTTTTTCATTCGTTAGAAAGGATCGTCAAGACTATCTGTGTTGAAATCAAAATTTTCCTCCGCTTCATTCATTTTACTTTGTACCGTATAACTATTTCCAGCTGGAGCACTGTCGAAACCAGTATTTACTCCTAAGGCACCCATTGTTTTACCAATTGGTTGGAAGTCGTCTTCGAAAGAATCAAAATTATCGAAACGAGCGTATTCTCCGATAAAACGTAGACGAACAGAGTCGGTAGCACCATTACGGTGTTTTGCAACGATAATTTCCCCTACACCAAGATTGGATTCACCGTCTTCGTTTTGAAGAATTTGGTAATATTCAGGACGGTATAAGAACGAAACGATATCGGCATCTTGCTCAATTGCACCCGATTCACGTAAGTCGGAAAGGATTGGTTTTTTGTCACCACCACGTGTTTCCACCGAACGACTTAACTGAGAAAGTGCGATGACAGGAATGTTTAATTCTTTTGCAATCTCTTTGATAGAACGAGAGATGGTAGAAATTTCTTGTTCACGGTTACCTGAACCTTTACCGCCACCAGCAGTCATTAATTGCAAGTAATCGATAATTACAATTTGAATATCGTATTGACTTTTTAGTCGTCGGCATTTTGCACGTAAATCGAATACCGAAATACCTGCAGTGTCATCAATGTAAATAGGTGCGGTAGCAAGTTTTGCAATTCGTGTATGTAGTTGTTGGAATTCGTGTTCGGCCAAATCTCCTTTTCTTAGCTTCTCAGCACTAATTCGCGACTCAGAAGCAATCAAACGTTTTACCAACTGTACGGAAGACATCTCTAGTGAGAAAATCGCTACGCCCATACCATAATCTACCGCAGTATTTCTAGCCATGGAAAGCACGAAAGCGGTTTTACCCATTGCAGGACGAGCGGCGATTACAATCATATCCGAACGTTGCCATCCCGAAGTAAGTTTATCTAATTCACGGAAACCGGTAGGTACACCAGATATACCGTCTGTGTTTTTAGCAGCTTTTTCAATTTCTAAGATTGCTTCGCGTACGACGTTTTGCATCACGTCAACGTTCTTTTTCATATTGTTTTCAGCAATCTTGAAAAGGTCGCCTTCTGCCTTGTTTAATAGATCAAAAACATCTGTAGTTTCATCGAATGCATCGCGAAGGACTTCGTTACACATACGAATGATTTCTCGTTGGATGAATTTTTGAGAAATGATTCTAGCGTGGTATTCTGCGTGTGCCGCAGATGCAATTCGATGTGTAAGTTGCGAAATATATAATGCTCCTCCTGCCATTTCTAATTCACCTTCTTTACGTAACTGGTTTGTTACCGTAAGTAGGTCGATTGGGTTTGTGCTTGCAAAAAGTTCACGGATGGCTTTGTAAATCACCACGTGTTTTGGATCATAAAAACTATTTGGTGTAAGTACATCGATTGTGTCGTTCACCGCGTTTTTGTCTAACATCATTGCTCCCAACACAGCTTGTTCTAAGTCAACAGCTTGTGGTGGTCGCTTACCGAAAGCATCCGGAAAATCTGCGGTTGCAGGTTTCGTTCTGGTTAGCGGTTTTTTGATTTTATCCGAATTATTTTCCATAGAAACAAATGTACGGAAAGCGATGTGAGATACAAAATTTTGTTAATAAATGAAGTGGAGTAACTTCCACCTTTTTGCATCGCCCAAAAAGGTGGAGCCAAAAAGTCTAGGCCTCCATGAAGTTTTCTTGAAAATTGCGTTTCAATCACTGTCTGCACCCAAACTCACAAACGCCTTTAGCTAATTTTCAGAATGAAAATTAGAAGGCTGGGTTCAAACAAGGGTTAGACAACGTTCTTTTCACTTATTTTCTGACGAAAACTTCATTAATGGCCGATTTACGGTTTCAAAATATTTATTAGGATATTTAATTTTATATAAATGTAATGGCTTGAAGAATATTTTCTTTATTTAATATCAACCAAATTCAACTATATAAAAGTTGAATATTTTCTTACATTTGCAGTCAAAAATTACTTGTTATGGCTGACTTTTTTTATCAAAATCCATTTCCAATTTTAGGAGATAAAACAGAATATAGAAAAATCACTTCGGACTATGTGAAGGTAGTAAACTACGGCAATAGAGAGGTGTTAGAAATCGATCCAAAGGGATTGGAAGTATTAGCGCAAGAAGCGTTAAGCGATGTTTCTTTTTACTTGAGAGCATCTCATTTAGAGAAATTACGTGCGATTATTGAAGATCCAGAAGCGACAGATAACGATCGATTTGTTGCATATAACTTATTGCAAAATGCTACGATTGCAGCGGAAGGTCAATTACCTTCTTGTCAGGATACAGGTACAGCAATTGTGATGGCGAAAAAAGGGGAGGATGTTTATACCGGTGCTATTGATGAAGAGCATTTATCTAAAGGGATTTACAACACCTACCAAGAGAAAAATTTACGTTTTTCACAAGTGGTTCCATTGACCATGTTTGATGAGAAAAATTCTGGAACAAACCTACCTGCACAAATTGATATTTATGCGAAAAAAGGAATGTCTTATGAGTTCTTGTTTTTAGCAAAAGGTGGAGGTTCTGCAAACAAAACGTTTTTATATCAACGTACAAAATCCTTATTGAACGATGCTTCTTTAGAGCAATTTGTAAGAGAGCGTATTAAAGATTTAGGAACATCTGCATGTCCACCTTATCATTTAGCATTGGTTATTGGAGGTACTTCTGCTGAGTCAAACCTAGCGACAGTGAAGAAAGCATCTGCTGGCTATTTTGATGAATTACCAACCGAAGGAAATGAAGGAGGTCAAGCATTCCGTGATTTGGAATGGGAGGCACGTGTTCATAAAATTTGTCAAGAGAGTTTGATTGGGGCGCAATTTGGCGGTAAATATTTTACCCATGATGTTCGTGTAATTCGTTTACCTCGTCATGCGGCTTCTTGTCCAGTAGGATTGGGTGTTTCTTGTTCTGCAGATAGAAATATCAAAGCGAAAATCACGAAAGATGGAATTTTTGTAGAGCAATTAGAACAAAATCCACGTAGATTGTTACCTGAAACTGCTCCACATTTAGAGCCTGCAATCGAAATTGATTTAAATCGTCCGATGGCGGAAGTATTGGCTGAATTGTCGAAATATCCAATTAAGACTCGTTTGAAATTAAATGGAACATTGATTGTTGCGCGTGACATGGCACATGCTAAAATCAAAGAAATTATCGATGCTGGTCAACCAATGCCAGAATACTTTAAAAACCACCCAATTTATTATGCGGGTCCTGCGAAAACACCAGATGGAATGCCTTCCGGAAGTTTTGGTCCTACAACTGCAGGTCGAATGGATGCTTATGTAGATCAATTTCAATCGTTAGGAGGAAGCATGATCATGTTAGCGAAAGGAAATCGTTCAAAAGATGTTACGAATGCTTGTAATAAGTATGGTGGTTTCTATTTAGGTTCGATCGGTGGTCCTGCGGCTATTTTAGCGAAAGAGAATATTACCTCTGTGGAGGTTGTTGATTTTCCAGAGATGGGAATGGAGGCAGTGAGAAAGATTACGATTAAGAATTTCCCAGCGTTTATTATT
>CANGOF010000114.1 GCA_947455515.1 Flavobacteriia bacterium | reverse complement strand
CAAATTGATGGGGTATTTCTTTAAGATGTTGAATAAACAAGAAGAAACAGCACAAGATTTTGTCCAAGAACTCTTTTTGAAAATTTTGGAGAAAAAACACCTCTACGATCCAAGTAAAAAATTCTATACCTGGGTATTTACGGTGGCGTCCAACATGTGCAAAACTTCCTACCGCAATCAATATGTTGTTTCGTATGAAGATAACCTCTCAGAACACGGACATATCACGGAAGATTTGGCAGAAAAAGAACGTTTTCATATCTTACTTGAAAAAAGTTTGAGTAACTTAGAGCATGCACATAAAACGGTATTTGTTTTGAGACACCTAGAACATTTTTCACTACAAGAAATCGCAGATATCACCGAAGTTTCTTTGGGAACGGTGAAGTCGCGCTTGTTTTATGCCACGCAAAAAATGGCAGACCAACTGAAAATTTACCAACCAACTGGTTTAGACCAACTTTTTAAACATTTTTAAGATGAGCACATCTACCAAAAACGAAGAATACATTTACGAACTCTTTGAAACGAGCACGTTTGAAGACTTGACCGCAGAAGATCAAGCCTTGGTTCGCGCGCACATCGGGGAAGATAATTACCGTTTGCAATACCAATTATTACAGGCTACACAGGAAATACCAACCCAAAAACACACTGTAAAACCCTTGGTATTGCCTACCTCATCCACACGTACCATACCGTTGTATCAAGCTGTACTTGCTGTTGCCGCAGTGGTGGCATTTTTCCTTGTAATTTGGCCAAAATCGAACACTTCCATACGGACAATCTACAAAGAAGGTCCAACACAGGTTTCTACAAACACCATCCACGACACAATTTTTCAACATGTGGTTCGCGAAAAAGTAGTGTACAAAACGATTAACAACAACCTTACAGAAAACACGACCGAAATTCCAGCTCCTGTATTTGCTCCACAAGAATTAGCAAGCGAAAAAATCGTGTCCTTAAAAGACGATCCTATTGCACAACAATTCATGGCAGAAATGGCGATGTATGAAGGGAGATGAGAGTGACGTGTGACGAGTTAATCGATTAGAAATAACTACAATACAATTACAATGAAAATATACTTATTATTAATTTTTACAATTAGTTTCAACATTGCTTTTTCCCAAAACTACATTGATTTTCAAAAAAACATCACACGTGCTGAAATTGCAATTTTAGATTCCAATTATAACGAAGCATCTAACATCTATTACGATCTTTTTCAAAACTACGACTTTGTATTTTTAGGAAATTGCGTGTCTGCATGTCAATCTTCAATTGCACTAAATAACGATTCCCTTGCATTTTACTTCGCAGAAAGAGCTGTGAAACAAGGTCTGAAAATGAATCAAATCGAAACCGAGAAAACCTTGAAATTATTAAAAACGAAACCCCAATGGAATACGTTTAGTGCTAATTATGATTCATTACGTGCTATTTACACAAAATCAGTAAACTGGGAATTAAGAAAAAAGATTAACGAACTATATGATCGTGATCAGTTATGGAGAGATAGACACGAACTTCAATGGTGGAACTTTTTATGGAAACCACTCATTAAAAGAAGATGGTACAAGGAATTGGAACAAATCGTTGAAATTGAACTTGTTCCGCTCATCAACCAATATGGTTATCCTGGAGAAAAATTAATTGGTGTAGACGAGAAATACATGCATCATAAATCTAAAAACGATTCATATAATTCGTCCAAGATTGTGATAATCTTAATTCATTATTACAGTAAAAACAGAAGTTTAGACGATACATTTTTACTAGAAGAAATCAAAAAAGGAAATTTACATGCAAAGCAATTTGCAGACTTCCATGATTTTAGAGCTTCATATTCAGCCAAAGATTCACCAGCGAAAAATGAATATTATTGTCAATGGTGTTATAATCTAAAATTTTCAAAAACTGAAATTGAAGAAATAAACAAACGTCGTGCAGAAATCGGATTAGGTACTTATGAACAACGTATACGTGAACTACATAACTTATATAAGTATGGAAGACAGGTATATAAGAATGACCCCAATCCATTTGTAAGAATATCATATTGATTTAAAGATGAAAAAATATATTCTCACTGCTTTTTTATCGTTCATCTTTTTGAACCTAAACGCCCAAGACTACACCATGTACTACAAATACATAGATAGTATTCAGTATTATAAAGTTCAACAAAATAATACGAAGGTTTTTGAATTATACAAAACTTGTTTCAAACAATTTAAAGGTTTTCATGATGATTACGATGCTGCACTATACTACACCTACAATACCAAGAATAAAATAGACGACTCGTTATTCATTCAAGCATTTCAAGCTGGCTCTTCCTTTTTTATGTTGTACATGGACTCCCATAATGTTGTTCCATTTTCAATAGTTAAAACGTATCGACTCTATCGTAAACACAAAACGAAAAAGTCAAATTCCATTTTTCCCATTTTGAGGATGATTTATAAAGATCAGAAATACCGTAAGAAAGATATTAATTGGAGAAAGAAAAACAACATTGATAGTATCAATGCACAAAAGTTGATTTATTGGGCTAAAAATGAACCGGAACGTTTTAATCGATTTAAAAGTGGAATCGCAGCACAAAACTTACTTGGTGTAATTATTTTTCACGATGGATGGAGGTATTTACACCCGATACAAAATGAGTTGATAGAATTCACACGAAAAGGATGGCTGAATCGGGATGTTATGGCGTATTTGATTGAGAGAACTGGAATGGACCAACAATACTTTAAAATTCAAAAGGATAGTCTAGTTGCAATTCAAGACACTTTCCATTTTTATTGTGAAGGAAAAACACATATTTATTCTAATATCAACTGTTTTTTTATGGATGTAGACAAACAAGAAAACATTCGCTATTTTGCCCCAACAAATCCGATTATTTCGTCACTCGAAATGGAAGAACTACGCAGATTTTTAATGCTTCCAAGTACGGATTTTTTATACAAAATGAATCCAACCTACAAACGACTTTCGATAGATGAATACTGTGAATACAGGAAAAAATATTTTTAAACTTAAAGGTACAGGCAAAATGAAAGTAACTATGTTTCTATTAATAATGTTCAGTTTCAACATCACTTTCTCCCAAAACTACATTGAGTACAATAAATTAATAACCAAAGCAGAAAATCACATTTTAGATTCAAATTATTATGAGGCTTTAGCAAATTATAAAGAAGCTTTTGAACAATTTGATTTTGTGTTCGCTAAACATTGCTATACTGCATTACAAATTGTATCTCTTTCAAAAGATTCATCTGAAACTATTTTCTTCTTACGAAAAGGCATCAAACAAGGGTTAGAACTAGACCTTTTAAACAATGCTCCTTTCATTTCGAATATTTCCCAAAACAGTTGGTGGAACAATTTCGTAAAAAAAGAATATGATTCGTTGCATACCATCTATTTAAGTAAGATAAACATTAGATTGAGAGATCAATTAATCAAATTAGCAACTCTAGATCAATTGTACACCAAAAAATTAAATAAATACCGTTTCAGAATTATTCCTCAAATAATAGCATATCGAAATTGGAAAAAAGAAATTGGAAAACTAGTTGATATTGAATTACTACCGATGATTGAGAAATATGGATTTCCAGGAGAAAAATTAGTGGGGATAAATACAAATATATGGTTTGAGGATACGATTTCGAAGGACTATCTAATTTCGCAAACTAAAAAAGGCTTGAGTGGTCCTGAATCTGTAAATGCTCATTTAATTCTTATTCATTACATTTCCGGTCGACAAAATAAATTAGATTTTAAATTATTAGAAAATTTAAAAAATGGAAATATTAATGCAATTCAATTTGCTTCAATTCAAGATCTTAGCATGAAATATAATTCAGAAGTTAAAATGGGATATTTTAATCAATGGCATCGTAATCCTGATACAACTGCAATTAATCAAATTAATTTAAATCGAATCTCAATTGGATTAGAAGATTTTGAGACATTGAGGAGAAAAGAAAAACGTAATTGGGCTATTAAAAAAGAAATAAATAACAATAATTTTAATCATATTAAAATATGGACAGTATGGGGAAGTTATTGATTATTAACTCACATCAACAACTCCCAAAACGTACTCGAATTCACCACCTGCGTACTCGCTGGATGATATTTCTCTGTAAATGATTTCGTAAACTTCGCTTTCTGCTTCGGATTGTATTTCATTTCATAGGCATCAATACGATCATTTTCAATTTCTAAATAATCTATTTCTGCTTGCTGGGTATTTCGCCAAAAAAAGGTCTCTACCCTACGCTTGTCGTATGTCAACTTCTTAATACGTTCACTAATAAAATAATTTTCCCATAATTTACCGACATCATCCCGAAACTCAATCGGATTGAAATTTTTTATAATACGATTACGCAAGCCATTATCCCAAAAATAGATTTTACGCGCCTTTTTTAATTCGTTATCTTGATTATTACTATAGGCTTTCAAACTGAAAATCAAAAAGTTTTTCTCAAGTACATCGATGTATTTTTCGATGGTCAATCTGCTTATCCCTAGTTCATTTGCTAGGGATGTCAAACTGATTTCAGAACCAACACGGTATGCCAGCATGAAAACCAAGCGTTGCAAGATTGCCGATTTTTTTATTCCTTCTAGGTTCAAAATGTCCTTGTATAAAAAACCATCTGTCAAATCATCCAAGATACGCGCTTCTTTTCCTGGTTTTGTCACAACTTCTGGGTAATATCCATATACCAAACGATGAGGCAAAGCGCGCAACTCTTCAACTACACTGGTATGATTCACCATTTCTTTAAATGTCAATGGAAACAAGCGCATTTCTTCTTTCCTTCCTACCATCGACTCCTTTGTTTTATCTGCCAATTCAAACGCACTACTTCCAGAAGCAATGACTTGAATTTCTGGATAAGAATCCACCATTCGCTTCACTAACAAACCAATATTATGGATCATTTGTGCTTCATCGATGACCAAAATCTTAGCGTCACCGACCATCATTCGCAAACGATCGCTTGTAATGGTATCTAACAATTGTTGCGTATCAGGTTCGTCTCCATTCATCCATACAAATTGGAAGTTTTCGATTGCTTTTTTTATCAAAGAGGTCTTCCCTACTTGGCGCGCACCAAACAACACAATCGCTTTCCCTTGAAATAAATACGATGAAATCTCTTCCAGACCAATTCTTGCTATCATACACATTTTATTACTTATTCAAATGTAATAAAAATCTATAGATTCACTAAATAAATATCAAAAAAACATAATAATTTGATATTTAACTTTCAAAAAATTACAATAATTTGATATTTAATTTTCAAAAAATTATAATAATTTGATATTTAATTTTCAAAAAATTATAATAATTTGATATTTTAAAAATCAGAAAAAAACAAGAATAAACTAATTTCCCCAAAAATCACCAACTGTAATTTCTTTCAATGTGTCATTACAGTGAATCTGTATTGTAATAGGTTTGTGAGAAGAATTTACAGAGTCTAAATAGTGCTTATTTTTCACAAAATCTGTATAATATCCTTTTTCAGTAATTGAATTATGATTTGCATTAATAAAATCACTTGTTTCAGCATATAAAACATAACTTCCCTCAGGTAAACTGAGTGAATAACAAAACAAATTCGTTTTAGGATTAACAATTCGTTTTTTGAAACTATAAAGCTGATTTTTCATCAAATCTAATGCACAAACTTTTAAATCAGATGGAATACCCTCCCCGGGAAAAACGATATCGCCTTGAACAACGCCAAAGCATTTTTGCTTACTTTTTACTGTTTGATTACAACTTGAAAGTGAAAAACAAAATAGAAAAACGATTATTTTTTTCATTATTAAATAATCATACTACCCTTCCAACTGCTGATCTGGCTTAACTTCCGCCTCCACTTTCTTAGGACCTGAATAAGATTGTACATTCGATGGTGCATTTATCACATTATCCATCTCGTATAAATTCTCTTCTATCGGATCGGTAATCGCTTTGGAAGTATCTCTAAACACCTCTGAAAAATTCATGTCTTTTTTCATATCTAAACCAGACTGCTTAATTTCCTGTTGCAAATCTTCTGAAGCATTTTTAATCTGATGTATCGTCTTTCCTAAAGTACGTGCTAAGTTTGGAATGCTCTTTGAACCAAAAAAAATCAAAACAAAAAGTAAAATCAATAAGATCTCTGAACCTGCAACATCACTTAAAAAAAGCACCATATTTCATCTGTTTAGACTACAAATTTACGAGTAAAATTCACAAGAAAAACAGACTTGGAATAATTTGTTTACATTTGTTTTCATGCATTTTGTAATCGTCGACATAGAAACCACCGGTGGTAATCCTCAAAACAGTAAAATCACTGAAATAGCGATGTACAAATGCGATGGGGAAAACATCATTGACGAATATGTAACGCTCATCAATCCAGAAACTCCCATCCCCCCTTTTATTGTGAATCTTACAGGCATCACGGATCGTATGGTAGCTAATGCTCCGATCTTTGCTGAAGTAGCTCCGATGATTGAAGCGTTTTCGGAAGGATGTATCTTTGTGGCACACAACGTCAGCTTCGATTACGGAATGATACGCGCAGAATTTAGAATGCTTGGTAAATCGTTCTCCCGCCCTAACATGTGTACCGTCAAAGCTTCGCGTTTGGTAATCCCTGGTTATGAATCGTATGGCTTAGGAAAAATAACAAGAGCATTAGGTATTGAAATCAAAGGACGACACCGTGCCGGCGGAGATGCTTATGCAACAGCAATTCTCTTTCAATTACTATACAAAACAAACCAAGATTTACTACTTGCGCAAATCACTTCCAACCTCTCTCCGGATACACTGAATCCTAAATTAGACCACGAAGCGGTTTCGGAACTCCCTAATAAAATTGGTCTTTACGTATTTTATAACGAAACCGATGAAATCATATTTATCGGAAAAAGTAAAAAAATTCGCAAACAAGTGGAGGTGCATTTAGAAACACCAAAATCAAAAAAAGCAATCACCATGCGTACGGAAATTACACGAATTGACTTTCATTTGACACAAACGGAATATGTTGCAAAAGACCTACATAAAAAATTAATCATCAAACACTCTCCAAAATACAACACAATTCCAAAAAAAACGATAAATTAGTTTACTAGTTTATTTGAATGAAGTTTTTACTCGTTTCCTTATTTTTTTTGACCACTTTTTTTGTACTCGCACAAGAACAAGAAATTTGGATTCACCCCAATAAAGGGCAATGGGAAAATAATATCAAATACCAAGTTAATTTACAAAATGGCAAAATGTTCTTAGAGAACAATCGTTTCACTTACCACTTTTACGAATCCTTTCGAAAACACCATCACGACAACCATGGAAAAAGATACATAGAAACAAAAAATCCAAAAACAATTCATAACCATGTGATTCAACAAGAATTTATTGGGGCGAATCCTTCCAATTTCATATCGAAAGAAACTTCCGAACACTATACTAATTACTTTATCGGAAATGACTCAAGTAAATGGAAATCAAACATCCATGCAACCCAAGAAATAACATATGAAAATTTCTACCCAAACATAGATTTATTCCTAAATGCACACAATTCAGTATTTGAATACTCTTTCTTCATTGAACCGCATCAAGACCCTTCACAAATAAAATACAAACTAACAGGTGCAGACAAAATTTCGGTTGACCCTAATGGTAATTTACACTACTCACATTCTTTTGGAGAAATTATAGAACAAAAATTGCTTGCTTGGAATATCGATCAAAACGGGAATAAAACAAATGTTGCGATTAATTTCAAATTAGAAAACGACATCATCTCCTATGATTTCCCTAAGGGATATAATCCCAATCAAAATCTGGTAATTGATCCACAATTAATTTTCTCCACATTTACAGGAGCGACTTCCGATAACTGGGGGTTTACAGCTACCCCGGATGATAAAGGAAATTTGTATGCAGGTGGAATTTCATTTGGTATTGGATATCCAACAACAACAGGTGCATTTGACCTTACCTATCACGGCGGAACAGTCTACCATTACACAAACAATGGTGCAAATCAATTGATTCCTGGAATTGATATTTCCATCTCCAAATTCAATGCAGATGGTACACAATT
>CANGOF010000113.1 GCA_947455515.1 Flavobacteriia bacterium | reverse complement strand
TTGTCTTTTTTCACAGCCTCTTTATCAGCTTTTACTTGCTCTTTATCTTGTTTTACAGCTTCTTTTTTTGGGCCATCTTGAGCAAATAATGTTGTTCCTGCTAATACTACTAATACGGATAAAACGATCTTTTTCATAATTTCTAATTTTTAATTGGTTTATATATCTATGACTATAGATAAATAGAAAGGTTTAATTAGAAATTAAATTATTTTATAATTAACTGTAAAACAGTCGTTAATAAATTTAAAAATAATTTTCTATTGGATGTATTTTAAGTACATGTCGTAAATCATTCCGTCAGAAAGGCCAATTTTAGGTACTACAAATTCTTTCACCTTTAATTCCTTAAATATATAGCTATATATATCGCATGCTGGAATAATAACATCTGCTCTATCAGGTTTTAATTGGAATTGGTCAATGCGTTGGTCGACTGTTAATTTATTTAATTCATTACGTAAAGTATTCATTTTGGCAACAGACATTGGACCAGACTGTTTTGCACCAACCATTTTATGTACTTTATTTATATTTCCTCCTGTTGCAAAATAGGTGTGTTCAATGCTTTCGTCGACATTCTTATGTAACCATTCTTTAATTTCTTCCCATATTTCTGGATTAGCTTTACCTTTTAATAAACGAACTGTTCCAATTTGAAAAGATTTTGCAGCAACTTTTTCTCCATTTTCAAAAACACTAATTTCAGTACTTCCTCCACCTACATCAATTACTAAAAATGGAATAGATTTATCAAAGTCTAACAAGAAGAATGTTCCAAAGATCAAACGCGCTTCTTCATCACCACTTATTACGTCGATAGCTATATCGGTTTGTTTTAGTATTTCTTTTGCTACTTTTTCCCCATTGGATGCTTCACGCATCGCAGATGTTGCACAGGCACGAATGTCCTTAACATCAAAAATTTCAGCAATTAATTTAAACGCTTTGATTGTTTTTATAAATTCTTCCTCCTTTTTAGGAGAAATCATTCCGTTATCAAAGACGTCGCCTCCTAATCGTAAAGGGACACGTGTATAAGATAATTTTTTTATGAACGTATGGTCTCCATCCTTACAAACTTCACCAATCAACAACCTTGCTGCATTTGTTCCAATATCGATTGCGCCAAACTTCATTTATCTATTTACATTTATCGTGTACAACGAAGATAAATATTTTGAATGATTATCTTTGAAAAAAACGATAAAATGGATGTAGAATCTTTAGGATTAATTGGTTTGCTTATTGCAACTTTTTTAGCTGCTACCATTTTACCCTTTAGTTCAGAAGCAGTATTACTTTTTTTTCTTTCAAAAGGGAACGATCCATGGTTGTGTTTAACTATTTCTACCTTTGGTAATTCGTTAGGTGGACTAACCAATTATTTTTTAGGTCGATTAGGTAATCCGCTTTGGTTAAAATACATTGGTGTCAAAGAAGAAACAATATACAAACGCGAAGCATGGGTGATTCAGTATGGAGCTTTTTTAGCCTTTTTTTCTTGGATTCCTTTTATAGGAGATCCATTATTAGTTGCATTAGGGTATTTTAGAAGTCGACGTATTCTAACTTTTATTTATATGGTGATTGGTAAATTATTAAGGTACGTAATTCTAATTTTAGCTTACCTTTATTGGTGATTCATCTTTTCAAAAACAGCTAATTTCCTCAATAATTCAAGGTGTTCTTCCATCAATATGAAGTATTTTTCTTTCCAAATGGTAACCTCACTATCTTTATAATTTATTTGTTGTTCATCTGAAACGGTGTTGTAATTTTTTAGAAGTTGAATTTCATTCGAAAAATCATAATAAATTAACTTTCCAAGTTGTTCTACAATATCAAGGGAAACCTGTGGATTTTGAAATAATAGATAAAGCCATCGTCGACTTTTACCCATTTTTCTTGCAATGGTTGCTAAAGGCATTCCACTTTTTCTTATTGCTTGCTCAATAATTTCACCTCGATGTTCCATTAATGCAAATGTGAGAAGCAAAGTGGTAATTATTTTACTCTTTATTTTAACAGATGTGTAAAATTGAATTGTAATTTTTGATTTACTTAACGTAATCTTGTTTCAATACCAAGATGTACTGATCATTATCGATTTTTCGATACCCTTGTTCGTAACAGAAAAAATATTGACCTCCTTTTTGTGTAGTATAAATATTCGTAAAATAATGAAAATTAAACCCTTCCTCTGCTAAACGGATGCCATCTACCGTAACTTTCCCTGTCGGATTACATTTCTCCAAAATGCGTCTATTTTTACGTAATATCCCATTGATGCGACGAACGTATTTGTTGGCGTCTTCATTCTGACGGTTGTTAAAGGCATTTCTACAATAATCGGAACAAAATTTTTGGTCTTTCCTTCCGCGTAATTTGTCTTTACATTCCAGACAGATACGTTCACTCATAACACAAGGTAATTAGGCGTTTACGGGTGCAATGTTAACATTAATTAACAGCAAAACCAAGTAAAAAATCACCAATTTTTGACACCTTTGCGATAAGAAATTACCCAAATTATGTCTTCGTTAGAAAATGATATCTTAAGTCCTGCTGAAAGTTTAAGACTCTTGGCCGACAAAATTCAAATGGAAAACCACATCGTGCAATTGCTACGCAAAGAAATGAGCAAAGTGATTGTTGGTCAATCGTATATGGTAGATCGCCTATTAATAGCTTTATTAGCAAATGGGCATGTACTTTTGGAAGGTGTGCCAGGTTTAGCAAAAACATTGGCAATTAAAAGTTTGGCCCAAGCCTTGGATGCTACGTTTAGTCGTATTCAATTTACACCCGACTTACTTCCAGCGGATGTGAGCGGTACGCAGATGTACAACCAAAAAAGTGAAACATTCAGCGTGAAGAAAGGCCCTATCTTTGCCAATTTCGTTCTGGCAGATGAGATCAATCGCGCACCAGCGAAAGTACAAAGTGCATTGTTGGAAGCGATGGAAGAACGTCAAATTACGATTGGAGATGAAACATTTCAATTACCAAATCCGTTTTTAGTTCTTGCAACACAAAACCCAATCGATCAAGAAGGAACGTACATGTTGCCAGAAGCGCAGGTCGACCGTTTTATGTTGAAGGTGGTGTTGGACTACCCGAAAATGGAAGAAGAAAAATTGATTATCCGCGCGAATGTGCGTAAGGAAGGCTTGGAGAAAATTTCCAAAACACTTTCTACTTCAGATATCCTGCGTTTACGCGAACTAACACGCGAAATTTACCTCGATGAGAAAATAGAACAATACATTGTGGACTTAGTGTTTGCAACGCGTAATCCAACAAAATATGGATTACCAAATTTGGAAACTTTGATTTCTTTTGGTTGTTCTCCTCGTGCAAGTATCAACTTAGCTTTAGCAGGTAAAGCACATGCATTCTTGAACAACCGTGCTTTTGTGATTCCAGAAGACATTCGTGCAGTTGCTGTAGATGTGATGCAACACCGTATCGGATTAAGTTACGAAGCAGAAGCAGAAAACATGACTGCGAAGAAAATTATAGAAGCTGTTATTAATCGAGTGGATGTACCATAAAAAATGACTACAACCGAACTACTCGAAAAAATTCGTCGTATTGAGATCAAAACGAAAGGACTGACCAAACAGTTATTTACGGGTCAATACCATTCTTCGTTCAAGGGGAGAGGTATGACATTTAGTGAAGTTCGGGAATATCAGTTGGGGGATGAGGTACGTACGATCGACTGGAACGTTACTGCACGTTTTCGCAGTCCTTATGTGAAGGTATTCGAGGAAGAACGCGAACTGGTCGTGATGTTGTTAGTCGACATTTCTGGTTCGACCAATTTTGGAACGGGTGGAAAAACAAAAAAAGAATTAGCACTGGAATTAATGGCCGTATTGGCTTTTTCTGCGATTGAAAACAACGACAAAGTAGGAGCCATGTTTATTGCAGATGGCGTGGAGAAATACATTGCTCCAGGAAAAGGAAAGAAACATGTCTTGTATATCTTACGCGAATTCATCGAATTTGAAGCGAAAAGCAAAACAACCAACTTGGTGAAAGGCTTGGAGTTTTTTAGAAACTGCATGAAGAAACGCACAGTATGTTTTGTGATTAGCGATTTTATCGATGAACATCCGATGGAAAGTGCATTAGCATTGTTAAAACGTAAACACGACATGATTGCCTTGCGTATCCAAGATGAAGCAGAATATATTTTGCCTGATTTAGGTTTAATTCAACTTTACAACGCGGAAACAGGAACCACCAATTGGGTGAATACTTCCGATAAAAAAACACGTCAACGGTTTGAAGAACAAGCAGTAGCACACAATGAAACAGTGACAGCACTTTTTAAACGCATTGGCGTACAACAAGAAGTATTGAATACATCGGAAGATTACATCCCGAAATTAGTGCACTTATTTCAACGACATAAAAAATGAGGAAAGGGTTTTACATAGTGGTTTTGTGTTTGTTGTCCTACGTTGCTGTAGCGCAACCAAAAGCGTATGTACGAAGAAATACTTTTTTATTGGGGGAACAAACCGAACTTATCTATGAGGTGAAAGGAGTTAAGAAGACGGATAAACTTTCATTCATTCCAAAACAGAAAAAAATTACAGGCGCCAAAGGAGTGGAAATCATTGGAGAATTTCAAGATACGCTAATCCCATCTGGTAAAGTATTTACTTGGCAAGGATCGTACACTATTACTGCGTGGGATTCTGGTCGCGTAACAATTCCTGAAACCACTATCCTCGTAAATGATTCCGTTCTTCAATTAAATGCCTTAAACCTATTTATTAAAACACCTAAAATCAAAGAAGAGAAAGGTTTGTACGACATCAAAGAAGGGTTTGAAGAAGTTCCTTCGAGTACCTCTTTATTCTTTCAAAAATACTGGGGATGGATAGTAGGTGGTTTATTGCTTATCCTTGGAATCATTCTCTATTTCAAATTCAGAAAGAAAAAAGAAAAAAAGGCTCCTGAAATTACCTTATCATTAAAGGAAGCAACAATCAAAGAAATTGATGCCTTGTTTGAAAAACGTTTGTGGGAACACGAAGGATTGAAAGAACATTATTTCCAATTATCGTTGATTCTACGCACCTATTTAGGGAAACGCTACACGTTATCCTTGATGGATAAAACAAGTTACCAAATTGAGGTATTATTGGGTCAATTGAATCTGCATCATTCCTTACAAACTGAAATTAATTTAATGCTGAATCAAGCTGATTTAGTAAAATTTGCGAAGTCATCTCCAGATATTACCGAGGTAACGCGAAGCATACAACGCGCAAAAGATATTGTCACTAAAACAAGTAAATTTGGTGAGTAATTTATTGAGCATACAACTTGGGAATTATGAATTCTTGTCGCCGCATTGGTTGGGCTTACTCTTGCTTGTGCCTTTATTTTTATGGCGAATGTTTGCGAAAGATCGTTTGAAAAAAGGCGAACTAGTTTTTTCCAAATCAGAAACGGAACAAGCTTCCTTAGAATTGCCTTGGATTACAATGGTTCGTAAAGCGATTTTTTATGCCTATGCACTTATAGTTGTTTTGTTAATCATCGCTTTTGCGCGACCTTATAATTGGAAAAGTACCGAAGCTTTCGATCATAAATACAAATATGGAATCGACATCATTTTAGCAATGGATATTTCTGCTTCCATGTTAGCTAGAGATTTCGAACCGGATCGTTTGGCGGTTTCCAAGCAAATGGCAAAAGAATTTGTCGACGGAAGAGTAGGCGATCGAATAGGCTTAGTTGTTTATGAAGGAGAGGCATATACTGCTTGCCCTGCGACTTTGGATTATGAAATATTGAAAGCGCAAATCGATAATGCGCAACCAGGAAATTTGGAAGGTGGAACTGCCATAGGAACAGGATTAGGTACAGCAGTTACGCGTTTGAGAAACGATAGCATCAAATCGAAAGTAATTATTTTATTAACGGATGGAAGTAATAATTCAGGAACCATTTCACCTGAAACAGCAGCAAATTTAGCCCGACAAAAGAATGTGTGTGTGTATACCATTGGGGTTGGCTCTATGGGGACGGCCCCTATGCCAATGATGACTCCGCTTGGAATTCAATATGTTGATACACCTGTTGAAATCGATGAAGAAACACTTCGAAACATTGCGAATATTACTGGAGGTAACTATTTCAGAGCGACCGACGAACAAAGTTTGCGTGATATCTATAAATCGATTGACAAATTAGAGAAACAAAAAATAGAACAAAAAAATTATAACTCGGAACCACCAACGTCACCTGAACCATTTATCATTACTGCATTAATTTTATTAATTGCCACCTTAGTTGTTAAACGCATTGTACTAAAAACCAATGAATAAGTCGAAATATACCTATCCAATTACACAATTAGTGAAGAAGATACTCTTGTTCGAAGGGGTATTTATTGCTGTTTGTTTGGTACTTGGTGTTGTGATTAAGGCATTGGATTTTAAGAAAGCATGGGCGAAAGATTTTGTTCCATCATCCATGCAAGAGGATGCGAAAGAACTTGCTCAAAATTATGTGAATCAATCCATCGATGTTAGTTTGTTACATCCTGCATATTTACTGGTACTTCTTTTGATACCTGTGTTTTTCGGGATAGAATGGGGCTTTATGAGTTGGAAGAATAAGAAGATTAATGCTTTAGGCTCTGTTCAAACACAAGCTATTTTATTGCCAGAGATACAAATAAAACCCTTGTTTTGGAAGTATTTTTGGTTGAGAAACGCCTTGTTTTTCTTCGCTTTTGCATTGGCACAACCCATTTTTGGAGAAGGAAAAGTAACAACAAAAGGGAGAAATGCAGAAATTCTAATAGCATTAGATATTTCCAATTCGATGAATGTGCGCGACATTAATCCTACCGAATCGCGCTTATCAATTGCAAAACGTTCTCTGATTCAATTAATCAATTCCTTACGTGGCGAAAAGATTGGTATTTGTGTGTTTGCAGGGAATGCGTATGTGCAATTACCTTTAACCGGCGATTACGATGCGGCGAAGATGTATGTCAATGAAATTGAAACAGACATGGTTTCGCAACAAGGAACAAATATTGGGGAAGCGTTATTGAACTCTGCTCGGATGTACTCTATAGCGAAAAATGCTAAGCTATTATTATTGGTGACCGATGGAGAAAATCACGAAGGAGGCATTGATGAATCATTGAAAATTTTGAAAGACAGCAAAATTAAATTAGCCATACTTGGTTTAGGAACAAAACAAGGAGGTTATGTTCCGAACGACCCATACAAACCTGAATTTGGCTACAAAATCCTCGAGAATGGGAAAAAAGTCGTTTCGAAGTTGAATCCAAAAATGCTGGCAGAAATAGCGCAAAAAGCAAATGGTTTTGCGGTAACAAGTGCAAGTAGTTTTCCGGACTTAGAAAACATTGTGGATCAAATACGCAATTTAAAAACAGGAGAATCCGAAGTAATCGATATAGAGGTCAAACAAAATTGGTGTCAAATCCCTTTGTTTTTGGGGATTGTTTGCTTGTTGGTTTATTTGGGGGTATTTAAGAAAATTAAAATATAGTTGTCCGTCTGAACGGAGTTGAAGACAAAACGAAAAATATAATGGGAAAATATATCGTAATAGTATTTTTAGTAGGACTTACCTCAAACATGAGTTTCTCCCAAACTTGGCGTACTAATTTAGAATCTGCCCGAAAATACTATGCAGCAAAGAATTATTCTGCAGCTTACAAAACGTATCAGCAGGTGGCTAAACAGCTTCCTGCAAACATAAAATTAGATGCAGAAATAGGTCAGGCGGCATACAAAGCAGGTGATTTTGCAAAGGCTTCCAGTTATTTTTCCAAACAAAAAAATACTGCTAGCACAAAAAAAGCAAGACTAAACCACAATTTAGGGAATGCTTATATGCAACAAAAAAAATACCAGAAAGCGATTGAAGCATATAAAGAATCGTTACGTCGTAATCCAAGCGATGAAAAAACCCGTTACAATTTAGCATTGGCGATGAAGAAAAATAAAAATCAACAAAAAAATTCGCCAAAAAACGATAAAAATAAGCAAGAACCGAAACAAAATCCTCCAAAAAACGATAAACCAAAAGAGGATAAAAAAGATCAGAAACAACCTGAGGAAGCAGACAAGCAATTGAAGCAAAATGCTACCGATCGTATGTTAGATGAC